>CABVCF010000088.1 GCA_902496775.1 uncultured Collinsella sp. | reverse complement strand
TCGTAGTATCCCGTGAGGGCGGCAAAGGGCATAAACTGTGCGGCGCGGTTGGCGCGCACGGCACCGTTGGCGGTGAGCTTGGGGTCGGCGGATCGACGTCTTCCCTCGGGGTCCGCTAGGCGTTCAAAAGGTGTCGGCGGCCGCATCGGTTGTTGCTGGGACTTAGGCACGATGTCCTCCTACCTGATCGTTGCGTTCGCGTGCGGTGGCGCCGGCGGTAAAGCTTAATCCCTTGACGAGCGCGTTTTTGCCGTACTTGCCTTTCACGGCCAGGACGGCGCGCGCCAGGTCGCGCTCGCGCTCATCCGCCTCGATATCGCTAAATAGATCGATGGTGGCAAATTCTTCGGGCATGAGGTTGCCAAAGCCCAGGTTGATGCGCTTGACCGGTCGTTTGGGATCGACGGTCTGCGCCCAGAGCTCATCGAAATAGCCCATGATCTTCTTAAACGAATTGGTGCGCTCGGGCAGCTTTCGCGAGGCGTTGGAGTGCGCGAAAAGTGCGGCATAGCCACCACGCGGTTTGCCACCATGCTCTCCCACAAAGATGCCATCGATTGTCTGCGCCTCACGCACCAAGCGCCGCCGTTCGTCGTCGCGTTGGACGGGCTTGGGCGCGCGGGGCGCGAGCTCGGGGCCGGCGGTTGCGGTGGGTTCGATACTCGACGTGCTTGAACGCAAATGCCCGCATCCGTCTACATATTGCGCTGTGCCGCTGGCATCGAGGCGGCGTATGTCGGCGCGCTCGCTCGCGTAGCCTACAAAGAGCGAGATGCTGTCGCACACCACGTGCTTATCGACTAAGTCCAACACGGCGTTGTCGACCATCTCGCGCAAGACGGTGTAGGCCTGCTCGTAGGCATAGCCCTTCGAGAGCACCTGCCCTGTGGTGGTCGAGGTCGCTTGCGGGCGATAAGCTTGGATATCGGCGATGGTTGTCGGCTCGCGCCCGAAGGCGTGGTCGATGAGATATTCGGCGTTGACGCCGAGCTCGTCGTAGAGCAGGTTCTCGTCGAGTGCGATGGGGCGATGGGGCCAGATCTCCTTGCGAAAGGTCTCGTCGTCGAGTTTGCCGATGCGACTGGGTACGTGCTTGGCGGTGATATCAAGTGCAACCTTAGCCTGGAATAGGTTGGGGCCGATGCCGACCGTCGCCGTGATGCCGGTACGCGCCAAGACCTCGTCACGCAACATGCAGGCGAAGCCTTCCGCATCGGTGTGATAGAGGTCTAGATAGGGTGTCACGTCGATAAAGCATTCGTCAATTGAATAGACGTGAATGTCTTGCGGACTGACGTATTCCAGATAGATGCCGTAGATTTGCGCCGACACTTCCATGTAGTGCTGCATGCGCGGTACGGCCTTGATGTAGTCGATGCCGTCGGGAATCTCGAATAGACGGCAGCGATTGTGTATCCCAAGGTTCTTCATGGACTGTGTGATGGCGAGGCAGATGGTCGTGCGCCCGCGCGATTCGTCGGCAACGACCAGGTTGGTGGTGAGTGGGTTGAGCCCGCGGTCAACACACTCGACGCTGGCATAAAACGTCTTAAGGTCGATGCAGATATAGGTGTGACGCTCGTGCCCCACGCGTCCTCCCATCAAACACATGTTCTTATCGAATACCTGTTCGATAATACCGGCTTGCGCGGACATCGTCAAAACCTGTCCCTTTTTGGCAGGTATGGTCGTTCGGTTACATTTGGTATTTAACGCAGCCCTAAAGAGTGCGAAACAGCCCGGAAAACCTCGCTTCGTAGCATGAGCCTAACGATCGGTGCCACCTACATGCACGGAAGGGTTGTGGGAAAGATGGTCAATTATGGGTTTGGTATGCCGACGCGCCTTGTTGCGGATGGAGACGTGGCTCGCTGGTGCGGACGATTGGTCGCTCACTACGGCGGCACTAAGGCGCTGGTAGTGCTGGGCGGTGACAAGCATACGCGTGATGAGCTCGTCTCGGCGGCACTCGGCTCGCTTGATCGAGCTCTGCTCGAGCGTGTACTTTTCCGCTGCGGCTCGGTTGAGGGCGATGGGGGAGACGAGCTGATCGACGAAGCCGTGGCCCTGGCGACCGACGAAGGCGTGGACTTTGCCCTGGCGATTGGCGATGCCGATACTGCTGGCTTTGCGCGCGAGCTCGCGCGTCGCATGGCGGCGCTCGACGCCGGCGAAGACGGTTTTGTCCCTTATGGATGCATCGTCTCCGAGGGAAAAGTGCCCGCCGTCGTGGGGGCCGGCGAGGTTCCCGTTTTTGCCATCATCGCACCCGAACTGCTTGAGGGCATTGGGTCTCCTCTGCGCGAGTTGCTCGGCAGCGTGTGCGCCGCGGCCTAGAGCCTGCCAGGAAGGGACAGGTTAATTTTTGGTAGGTAAAGCGTTTGACCTGCCAAAATAAACCTGTCCCTTTTTGGTCGGTTGCCGTTTGGGGGCCGATTGGCAACGCTCGCTGATTATGGTCTTGACCTGCGCTAGAATAGTGGCATCTGAATGTCCGGGCGCATGGAGGCGTGCGCCCGTATGCTGAGGAGGACTCTATGGCAACTGTTGCCGCACCTATCGATGCTACGTCGACTGCCGCTTGGAAGGCGCTCGAGGCTCATCAGGAGAAGCTCGAGGCTGAAGGTATCGACCTCAAGGCCTGGTTCGCCGCCGATGCCGAGCGCGTGAACAAGTTGAGCTTTGACGCCGGTGACCTGCACTTCGATCTGTCCAAGAACCTGGTGACTGATGAGACCGTCAAGCTGCTGTGCGATCTTGCCCGCGAGGTGAAGCTCGAGGAGCGCCGCGACGCCATGTTCTCCGGCGAGCACATCAACACCACCGAGGACCGCGCCGTCCTGCACACCGCGCTGCGCCGCCCGGCAACCGAGAAGGGCCAGCTCATCCGCGCCGTCCTGCACACCGCGCTGCGCCGTCCGGCAAGCGAGAAGGGCCAGCTTATCGTCGACGGCCAGGATGTCGTCGCCGATGTGCACGAGGTCCTCGATCGCATGTATGCCTTCGCCGAGCGCGTGCGCTCCGGTGAGTGGAAGGGCGTTACCGGCAAGAAGATCGAGCACCTGGTGTCCATCGGCATCGGTGGCTCCGATCTGGGCCCGGTCATGGCCTACGAGGCCCTGCGTCCCTACGCCGACGCCGGTATCGACTGCCGCTACATCTCCAACATCGACCCCAACGATCAGGCCGAGAAGCTCAAGGGCCTCGATCCCGAGACCACGCTCGTGATCATCGTCTCCAAGACTTTCACCACGCTTGAGACCCTCACCAACGCTCGCGAAGTCAAGACCTGGATGCTCGAGCAGCTCAAGGCTCAGGGCGCCATCGATGGCTCCGATGAGCAGAACGCCGAGGCCGTGGCAAAGCACTTCGTCGCCGTTTCCACCGCACTCGAGAAGGTTGAGGCCTTTGGTATCGACCCCGCTAACGCCTTTGGTTTCTGGAACTGGGTCGGCGGCCGCTACTCCGTCGACTCCGCCGTGGGCCTGTCGCTGATCGTCGTGCTCGGCCCCGAGCGCTTCCAGCAGTTCCTCGAGGGCTTCCATGCCATCGACGAGTACTTCTGCAACACGCCGCTCGAGAGCAACGCCGTCGCGCTGATGGGCCTGTTCAACGTCTGGTACGTCAACTTCTTCGGTTCCAAGAGCCACGCCGTGCTTCCGTACTGCCAGTATCTGCACCGCTTCCCGGCCTACCTGCAGCAGCTCACCATGGAGTCCAACGGCAAGCACGTCCGCTGGGACGGCAGTGCTGTGACCTCCGATACCGGTGAGATCTTCTGGGGCGAGCCCGGCACCAACGGCCAGCATGCCTTCTACCAGCTGCTGCACCAGGGCACTGTGGTGGTTCCGGCCGACTTCATTGCCTTCGCCAATACCGCCAACCCTGCGACCGATAGCGGTCAGGATGTGCATGAGCTGTTCCTGGGCAACTTCCTGGCCCAGACCAAGGCACTCGCCTTTGGCAAGACGGCCGACGAGGTTCGTGCCGAGGGCACGCCCGAGCAGATCGTCCCGGCCCGTTGCTTTGAGGGCAACCGCCCGACGACCTCGATCTTCGGCGACACGCTGACCCCGTTTGCGCTCGGCGAGCTCATCGCCCTGTACGAGCACATCACGTTTGTCGAGGGCACGGTCTGGGGCATCGACTCCTACGACCAGTGGGGCGTTGAGCTGGGCAAGCAGCTTGCCAAGCAGATTACCCCGGCCTTCCACGACGACGCCGCAAAGGCCGAACAGGACGCTTCGACCCAGGCGCTCATCGAGTTCTACCGCGCGCATCGCAAGTAGTCGCTGCTGTTAACGCATCGCGCCTTATAGTCAGGGGCCCGTATCCTATCGGATGCGGGTCCCTTTGCTTTGCCATGGTCCCGGGGCGCACGGCCTTTGTGGAACATCGCCGGGGCGCCGCGCGCTGCGAGAACCCTGCGCCTAGATCTCGGTCTCCGCATGGCCTCGCTGCGCCTCGGGCAGCTCCCCGTAGAGCGGATGGTCTTCGAGCCTAAAGCGCTCGACCTGTTCGGGAGTGCGACCGCGTACAAAGAGCCACGAGCGATCGATCGGCGTCGCCATGAGCGTGCTGGGCAGCGCGTCGGCGCGGTCAGAAAACACCCGGGCACTCTCGGGATCCTGGAACGCCAGCACCAGATGCGTGTCGCAGTTGCCCATGATGGAGCGTGCGCGTGCCTCGCCATAGAGCGCATCGAGCTGGTTGGTCGACTGCAGCAGCAGCGTTGCCCAGATGTTGCGGCTTCGGATAATCGAGAGCACGTTGTCGATCTGGGGGATCTGCAGATTTGCGAAGTCATCGAGCATAAAGCGCACGGGCACGGGCAGGCTGCCGTCGGGCTGCCTATCGGCTTCACGAATGAGGCCCATAAACGCCTGCGTAATAAAGAGGCCGGTCAGCGGATCGAGATTGCGGTCAATATCGCTTACGGTTACAAACAGGGCGCAGGGGGTGTGTCCCATGGAAGCGAAGTCCACCTGATGGCACTCACGATAGAGCTGTGCCGCACCGTCGAATCCCAGACACATGACCTTTTCGGCAAGGATGCCGACGATGCTCGCGTGCATGCGCTCGGCATTTTGCGTAATGGCGTAGCGCCGCCATAGCGAGAGGGCATAGCTTTGGGGGTCGGTCGTGATCAGATCGTCAAACAATCGGGCCGTGGCACCGTCCTGCAGGTGCTCGATCAGCTTGATGACCGAGCTGATCGTCTGCTCGTCGGCGGGTAGCTGTTCGGTGACGTAGGCGATAAGACACGACAGCAGGTTTGCCGCCGCATGATCCCAAAAAGGCTGGTTGTTGTCCTCGATGGGGCAGATGGCCTTTGCCACCGAGAGGATGTCCTGCTGGTTGGGCCTGCCGTCCGCCTTGCGGCGAATGTGCCTCAGGGGGTTGTAGCCGCAGCGCTCGATGCCGGGCGCAAGGGCCGGGACGGTGTTGAGGTCGGCGAAGTTGAGACATTGCACGCGGTAACCGTGGGCTGCCAGCACGGGTCCCACTTCGCGACAGAGCGTGCCTTTGGTGTCGAGCACGATGTAGCTTGCGTTCATTTGCAGCAGGTTGGGCTTGAGGACGTTTCGGGTCTTGCCGGCTCCCGAGGGGCCGATTACAAGTGCGTTGTTGTTGAGTCCCGTTTGGCGGGTGTCGCAGGAAAGCGTTCGATCCTTGGCGAGGATGGTGGACGATGCGGACTCAGATGCGGCGAGGCGGCTGGCGAGGTTAGACATGGGCGACCTCCTTGGTGGTCGAGAGGATTTCGTGGGCAAAGCCGAGCTCGACGGCGCGCTTGGCCGAAAGGTAGGTGTCTTTTGCAGTGAGGGACTGGATGCGCTTGGGCGTGAGGCCGCTGCGGTCCGAGAGGATTTGCGTGAGGGTCTTGCGGGTCTGCATGAGACGCCGGCTGGTTTCCTACAGCGCAAGTGCCGAGCCGCCTGCCCCCTGGGGGATCAGCGGGTCGTGAATCATGAGCTCTGCATGGGGCGCCATACGGCGATCGTCGCCGCCCATAAAGATTACGGCGCCCATGGACGCGGCGAATTCCAGGCAGACGGTGCGGATGGGGCACGATGCGAGGCGCATGGCGTCATAGATCGCAAGACCCGATCGCACGCTTCCGCCGGCGCTGGCGACAAATATGGTGATGGGGCGGCTGGGGTCGGTGGCATCGAGCAGGCGGATCTGCTGGCATAGGTCGTGGGCCATCGGGGTTTCGATGTTTCCCATGACGGAGAGCTCGCGACGGGCGAGCATCTCATCGTAAATGCTGGTGAGCGTGATACCTCGGGCGGATTCACGTATGGTGAGGGGGCTGATGATGGGGGAATGATTGGTGTCCATGAGGACTCCTTTTTGTTGGTTGTGTTGTGGAATAGGATTGTTGCCCACGGAGGGGCTGGCGGGCTACAGGGTTCGTCCGAGCCTGAGATCGAGCTCGGTTGTGGGGCAGGCTGCCTGTTCGTGCGGCTCGCAAGGAGCCGCAGCTGATGCTCGACAGGGGCACATCCGTCATTTTTGTAATGAGCCGCGTAGTACTGCGCGATGCTGGCGTTCATCTCGCTGCCATTGCGATGGCGCTCAAACTGGCGTCTGCAGGTCTCGATGATCTTTGCTACCGACTTGGGTGCCGTCGCGGGAACAAGGGCGAGATAGCCCTCAAATAGCTCGTTGATGCTCAGGAGGCACAGCAGGTCAATCAGCGTCCTTATGGCTGCTCCCTCGGCGGAAAAGTGCGCGGTCATGCGGTTATATCGGTTGCGGTCGACGATGGCCGCATGGGGTCTTGGAGTTTTCTGCCCCGTGGTTCCGGGCTTTTGCCGCGCCTGTGTATTGAGCTCGACGTTACAGCGCTTGAGGCCGTCCAACGGAAGGAACAGTGCGGTGCGCAGGGTGTTCCGCTTGCTTTCGAGTTCATGACGCTCGTCGGGTTCCCATTCGAGCTTGAGTTTCGTGTCGAGCGCCGTAAGCATATGGGCTAGGCAGCCTACGGTAAGAACGTACGAATCGTTGTCGCGTTTTGGGGCATAGGGGTCTGTCAGCTTGCGAATGTCGGGGTCGCCCATGATCTTTGTGCAGCGCTTCAGCAGTTGAGGGTGGTCGGCCAAGATCGTCGCGAGCGGTAGCGACGCGTAGTTCTTGATGGTCGCGGCGGCAAAGGCGGCGTCATATTCGTTTGCATATGCTCGCTCAATGCGGGCATCCAGAATGCTTTTCTTATCGCCGTCTTCAGCGTGGTGGTTTGTCATAGCTTCTCCAATCGGTTGATGTTCGTGCTGTTTGTTGATGTGTTGGTTGTCGTGAGTGATGTGCTTGCCGTGGGTGATGTGCTGACGTTGGGGTGCTATGCGGTTTTCAATGAGCCCGTGAGGCAGTTGCTGCAGGGGCGGGATGGAACGGCCCATGCAAGGCGGAAGGCATCGTGCTCAAAATCGAGACAGCAATGCCCTGGGTGCCTCACATGTGGCAGTTACCTCATTAAGTTGTCATTGCGTTTGGGGTTGTACTTTGCCGATCTTCCTTCTCTTACACGCTAAAACTCAAATTTCATATGCTCGATCTACTTAAAACCGCAACGGCGGTCTTTTATCAACTTATATGTCGGAA
>CABVCF010000087.1 GCA_902496775.1 uncultured Collinsella sp. | reverse complement strand
ACCCGCCGCGGCCTGCGCGTGGGTTCGCTCAAGCATCACGGGCACCATGGCTTTGATATCGACGTGCCCGCTAAGGACACCTGGCGCCATCACCAAGCCGGATCCAAGCACGTGGGCCTCATCTGCGCCACGCGCTGGGCGGAGTACGCCGACACGCGCGAGGAGGACGAGATGCCCGCGCGCGAGCTGCTGTCGCGTTACAACGATGTCGACGTGGTGATCATCGAGGGTTACAAGACCGAGGGCTTCGACAACATCGTCGTCGCGCGCTCCGGTGTCGACCGTCTGCGCGGCAAGAGCTCGCTCGACCTGGTCGACGGTCGCACGCTGGCCCTTGCCTGCAACGAGGCTCTGGCACGCCAGGCATTCGATGCCGGCTTCGCGACCCGAGCCATCAACATCAACGACGCCCGAGCCATCTGCGACCTGATTCAAGACCATCTGGCCTAAAACCTGCCAAAAAGGGACAGGTTTATTTTGGCAGATTTTATCTGGGCAAACGTCATTTCCACCACAAAGGGGCCAGGCACCTTTGTGGTGGTTTTTGCTTTAGTAGATGTGTGGGACATGCCTTACAATCTACCAAGTAGTTCATGATGGGCGAAAAACGGAGAGAAGGGGCTTGATGCGTCCTTAATGCTTCATGCGGATAGATTGATTTGACAGACGGTGGCGAATGCCCGCCGTCCGCATTCGTATGAAACAAGGAGTCTCCATGCTCGCCTCTCTTTTCTCAAAGCCTCAATCATCGCTGTCCGTGCAGGCCAAGCGCCTGGTGGCGATGCGCTTTCTCATCTACACCGGTTATCAGACCAGCTACTTTATCGGCGTCATCGGAACGCTCACCTATGCAGACGATGCCTCGGTCGTGGCGACATCGCTGGCCGTCCTGTTTATGAACGTTTTCGTGATCCTGGGGTCCTTTGCGGGCGGCGCGGCGCTCGACGCTTTGGGCCCACGCCGCCATTTCTTGCTGAGCATCATCAGCACGCTGGCAACCGGCGCGGCGATCCTCGTTTTTGGCAGCGCGACCGGCATCGTCCTGCTCGGCGCGGTGCTCCTGGGCTTCGTGATGGGGTTTGCCCAGCCCATCGCCACATCTTATCCAGCCTACCTCACCGACGATCCTGTCGAGCTCAAAGACATCAACTCCGCCATCGCCATGTTTTCAAACGTGAGTATCATCGTTGGTCCCACGCTGGGCGGCTTTGTCGCGGCGGCTGCGTCGTCGCGCGCGGTGTTCGTGCCCATGATGCTCTTTACCGCGTTGGCGCTCATTGCCGGTTGGGGCTTTAGGCAAAGTGCAGGTCAGGTCGCCACACACGAAGGTAAACCTGCGGTCGGCGACATCACATCGGATAAGGCCAGCCAAAGCCCCGACCCCAATACGTCCTCCCGTGTCACCTTTGCGACCAGCATCAAGACGGTCTTTACCAACAGCGTTCTCGCCCTGCTGTTCTTCATCATCTTCCTTTCGAACTTTGGCTATGGCGCCTTCGACCCGCTGGAATCGTTCTTCTACCGCGATGTCCTACACGTCGGTGTCGAATGGATGGGCTGGCTCTCGTCGGCCAGCGGTGTGGGCGCGGTGCTGGGCGCCGTGGTCGCGCTCCGCTTGCCGCCGCACCTGGTCAGCCTCAAAACGCTGCTCGTTGCACTCATATCCGTGGGCCTGGGAAGTTTGCTCTATGTGGGAACACCGTACGTGGGTGTAGCCCTCGTCGGCCAGATTGTACTGGGCATAGCTTGGGGCATCGTCAACCCGCTCCACAACACGATCGTGCAAACGACGGCCCCGCTCGAGCAGCTCGGTCGCGTGAACTCGGTCATGGGCTTTGGCAACATGTTCGCCGGCGTGGCCCCACTGGCGATTGCCCCCTGGCTGGCGGCGACGTTTGGCGTGCAGCAGACGCTCGTTGGTGCGGGCGTGGTCGTGACGGCGGTTCCCGCGGCGCTGCTGTTGTTTGGACGCCGGCATTTGGATCGTGCCGCAAAGCAGTAAAAACCATCACAACATTCGATGAAAATCGCGATTTTGCCGAAAAACGTCGAATGTTGTGATGGTTTGCGTTCCGGCCAGGCCACCCTTCGGGTTCGGCCACCACGAAGGGGCCAGGCACCTTTGTGGTGGTTTTTGCTTTGAGGGGCCGCGCCTGTGCCTTGGTATACCATGGACACCATTTCCGACCACATTCGGCACCGCCGCGCAACCCAGAAAGGCCCCCATGGACACCACCTTCAGCCACATCAAAGCCGTGTTCTGCGATATCGACGGCACGCTGCTCACGAGCCAGCACACGGTGTCCCCGCGCACGGTGGCGGCGATCCACGCCCTGCGCGAGCGCGGCGTACTCTTTGGCCTGTGCACCGGGCGCGACGCCCACGCGACCGAGGCCATGTACGAGCTCTGGGGCATTGAAGGCCTGGTGGACGTGCTGGTGGGCTGCGGTGGCGCCGAGGTCGTCGACCGTGCGCACGGCATCAACGAGCTGAGCTACCCGCTGCCGGGCGAGACCGTCGCGCGCATCTGCGAGCACATGGCAGATCTGCCGGCAACGCCCGTTTGCCCTCGGGACGGCGTGCTCTATGTGCCCGAGAGCAATGCGTGCGTCGAGCACCTGTCGCGTGTCGACGGCGTTCCCTACAAGGTGGTCGACTTTGCCGAGTTTTTGCGCGAGCCGCAGCCCAAGGTGATGTTTACCATGGCGCCCGAGGCGATGCCGCAGGTCATCGAGCGGGCGTCGACGTTCGCCGACGGCGCCGTTAAGGCGGCTGCTCTACAGACCACGCAGCGACTCTACGAATTCATGGATCCGCGCGTGTCCAAGACGCGCGGCCTTGTGCGCGTGGCAGAGCTCAACGACATGGAGCTTCAGAACATCTGCGTGTTTGGCGATGCGGACAACGACACCTGCATGGTGGCTGACGCCGGCGTGGGTGTGGCCATGGCAAACGGCAGCGATGCCACCCGTGCCGCCGCCGACTTTGTAACCGCGAGCAACGACAAAGACGGCATCGCGATCTTTATCGAGGAACATCTGCTGTAGCGTTGGAGCAGAATCACCACAAAGGGGACAGGTGTCTTTGTGGTGGCCTCAGGCGACTTAGGCGAATTGATACCGAAAATCTGCGCGCAAATTCAAATATAGGTGTCTGAACATCACGCTTCTAACCACCGATGAGTTAAAGATATTCTTATCAGTTTGGAAGGATATTCCTTCCGGTTAATGACCTACTGCTCACGGTCAATTTTCGACCGTGAGCGGGATGTTTGCTCTTGAGCAAAAATTTGTGCAAAAAAATCTAATGCCATTAAAAAATGATGTGCAACTAAATTACCAGTAGAAACAAAAAATAGATAGTGAATAAACGAAGGTAAATCTGAGCAAATGTCAAGAGAATTGAGAATCCGCTACAAAAATGTCGGTTTTGTTGCTCAGATGTCTAAACAATCGTTAAAATTTGTACATTAAACGTGCGCAATTACAGATTGCGCAGATACGTTTGATAGTGAAAGAGCAAGATCGCAGTCTCTTGGGGAGGAGACATCGATGAAAGCGAATTCAGACAAATCTAAGCAGAGTAAAAAAGCGACGCGCCGTGTACTGGCAGGCGTTTTGTGCGGAGCCTCCGTTTTGAGCCTGGTACTGTCGCTCGTCATGCCTCCGATCTCGCAGGCCATTGCAAACGATGCCCAGACGGTTTCTACTGAAGAAACTGTGACGGGGGATTCCTCAAGTGAGTCTACTGGTGTGGACAACACCAACAACGGTGATACCGAAAACCAGAATAGCGACGATGCCGAGAATGGCGCGAGCGAAGACGCCGCTGCCGCAGGCCTGCCGTCCGACGACACGAAGGTCGAGGGTGACACGCAGCCTTCCGACGCACAGCCTGCGGATGATGATAATAACGATGAAAACGCTATCGCTCCCGTCAGTGCCGATGGCTATACCGAGGTAAGCGACGATGTTGCTGGGAAGTTTACCAATGGCGGCAAGTTCCGACTGACGGATTATGCCTATTCGGATAAGCAGATCACTATCAACAAAGACACCACCATCGATCTTAACGGCAACATGCTCTGTAACCGTTCTGGCGGCTTGGACTCCTTCTTTGTGGTCGAAAACAAAGCCACGCTCACTATCGAGGATTTAGGCCAAACAACAATAGATGCATCAAGTTCGGTCGATACGGCCAATACGCCGGCGGGTCAGCTTGCGAGTATGGAGTGGGAAAAGGGAAGCAGCTCTAATAACGGCACTCCTAAGAGTCTTACTTACTATGAGACTAAGAGCACGCCCAAGACAGATGGACTTGGCACCACCGAGACTACGTACAGGCATGTCGTTACAGGCTTTGGCGCTATCGATGCGGCGTCGGACAGAGGTTCCGTAAAGTATGTGGTCAACGTTGAAGCGGGCTGCACGCTCGATCTCAAGGGCGGCATGATTACCACGGCTGCCAACCTGAGCCCCGACGGCCATGTGATTTATTCCGAGGGTACGGTCAAAATCGCGGGCGGTTACGTCACCAACGGCAACGGCGGCGGCTGGGGCGGTGGCCTGTGCATAGCGGGCACGAATCCCAAGCTCGAAATGACAGGCGGTGTGGTTGCGGGAAACAAGGCGGCTGCTGGCGGCGGCGTCTTTGCTAACTTTGGAGCCACCCTGAATCTTGCAGGCGGAATTATCTCTGGCAACGCTACGTATGGAAATCCCATCAACAATGGTGACGACACCGGCGACGGTGGCTACGGTGGCGGTGTTTATACCAAGGGCGCAAACGTTACCATTAGCGGCTCTGCCTGTATAACAAACAACCGAGCTGACGATCGTATCACTGACAGTAATCTTTTCAACAATGGTCTGCTCGGTGGCGGCGGCATTGCATGCACGCACGGTGGCAAGCTCAGCATAACGAGTGGTTTCGTTACGGCTAACTATTCCCGTGAGGCTGGCGGCGGCGTCTACGCAGGTTTCTACAGTAAGAACAACGGCAAGAACATTAGCTTTGAAATGACTGGCGGCACGATTGCCGGCAACGAATCCGATAACGCCGAGGGCGGCGGTCTACGTGTCGCAGGCGGCGAAGGTGGCGACAATGTTGGCACGAATGCAACAATTTGCGCTGGTGAGAACAGCAAGATTTACATTACGAACAACAAAACGATGACGGGTCAGAATCGTGGTGGCGACTGGGGCGGTGGTGGCGTCTTTGTCCAAAAGGGCGGCAAGCTTAACATCGTAAGGACGCTGATTACTGATAATGAGGCCGGCGGCTGGGGTGGTGGCATCGGTGCCTGCCCTACGGGCGAGACAATTGTTTCGCACTCAAATGGTGCCGCAATCTACAACAATACGGATCATGATGGTGAGCACGTCTCTGCTGGTGGTCATGATAAGGATCAGGACAAAAATTCTGATTACATTACCCCAACCTTCAAAGAAGCCGGTCATAAGGATTTCTTCTTGGTACGCAAGAACGACAGCCAAAATACGGTTGCAGTCGTTCTTGGCAAGATGCTCGGTGGCGACTCGGCTGGTTGGCAGGGCACTTGCGATGGCGAGAAGATCACCATTGACCCAAATGGCGGCGCCGAGGCCAAGTACATGTTCGGTCTTGAGGCCCATCCGACTGCCGATGCCATGGGAAAGGCGCAGACAGCGGCTACGACCATTATCAGTGGCAACTATTCCTACACCCACGGTGGCGGCATCATGACCAACGGCGATCTTGTTGTCGGTGATGTTACGGGGCTGGATGTTTATCCGAACATGGAGCTCCATGCCACTAAGGTGCTTATGGGCGCGAACGGGCAGCCGACAAGTCTTAAAGGACACAATTACAAGTTTAAGTTGCTGCGTCAGGTCGGTGATAAAGCGCCTACTTGGAAAGATGACCGCACGTTTGACATGGGCGATTGCAGTGTTGCAGGCGAAGCGACCGTTAAACCGGACGGCAGTATCACCTTTGACTCTGGCAAGGACTATTCTTCGGGGCAGTACGTCTTCTATCTAGTTGAGGAACCTGTCAGCGGCGAAAACGAGATGGGCACCAGATTCGATGAAACCATTTACAAGATGGTGGTAACTGTTGATAGCAGTTCATATAAGACTGAATACCTCATGTCGATTCCTATTAAGTATTACAAGGTAACTGGAGTAATCGTCTATAAAAAAGGCGAGAAGGACAGCGGTTTTCAGGAACTAAATTCCGGAAGTTATTCTGTTGATTACTCGAATGATTGCACGACAGCTACGGTGAATCTCGGTAACAGTAGCAATAACCCTGCCTTTACCAACAAAATCGTGCCGTACACCTCTACTGGCTCCTGGACTCCTAAGGCGACTAAGGTCGTTAAGGGTGGCGAGATGAAAGAGTTTACGCTCGAGTTTGCGGATAACGAGGACTTTAATAACGCTAAGACGGTTAATACGAAGGCTGGCGACAAGAAGTCCCAGACCCTGAGCTTCGTCGACAAGATTGAGTACACACTCGATAAGCTAAACAAGCTCGAGTCTGACTCCACCGGCCGTGGTGCAAGCAATACCTTCACCTATTACGTCCGCGAACAGCCGCCGACCGCACCGTTCACGAACTACAAGTACGACATGTCGGTTTACAAGATTACGGTCAATGCAACTGATCAGTCAGATAGGACGATCAAGTGCGATGTGACCTATACCAAGATCGTCGATGCCAAAGGCAAGGAAATCCCTGCGAATAAGCAGGATCCGTGTAAATACGGCGAGGATGCCAACACTGGCCAAAGCCTTCCCACCTTCACCAACACCTACTTAACCTCTTTGCCCCTTTCTGGTATGTCGGGCGTCACTCTGACGTACCTTGCCGGCGCGGCGGTGCTTTGTGCTGCTGCAGCCTGGATGCACATTCGTCGCAAGGCGAATGCGAAGGGAGGTGAGCGTCGTGAATAAGAAAGTTTGCTCCTTCCCGATCTTGTTTGCGCTGCTTGCCCTCGTGATCGGCACCTGCGCGGTTGTGTTCCCCGCTTCCGCGCAGGCCGCGCCGACCTCGACCGGTTCCATCACGGTGAGCGGCACCGTGGCGAGCAGCTACGACGCCCACCAGATCTTTAGCGCCAACGTCGTCGACGGCGACAACGACGCCAAGATCGCCACCGACCTTGTTTGGGCAAGCGACGCCGCCCGCGACGCCACGCTGCCTGTGTTGCACAGCGCCGGCATGCCCAAATCCCAGACCACTGCGCAGGAAGCTGCCGAGTGGCTCAACGCCGATTCCCACCTTACGAGCGCGCTGAGCGCACAGCTCGCTCGTTCCCTCCAGAGCTCTGGTGCCGTGTCCGTGGCCCTTAACGCGGGCAGGGCGGCCGAGCTACCCTGTGGCTACTGGCTCATCGTTGCCGACGACGACGCCATCGCCCAGAACGAGGCCGGCACCGCGCCGATCATGGCCCTGGTGGGCGGCGGCGCCGTCACCGTCAAGCCCAAGGCAGCGACGCCTAAGGTGTCCAAGCACGTGCTGGAGGACAGCACCGCCGCATGGCAGAAGGCCGCCGACGCCACGGTCGCCGACGACCTGTACTGGCGCCTCTCTGCCACGGTTCCCGCGGGGCTCACCGCCTACGACACCTATGCGGTGCAGTTCGTCGAAACCATGAGCGCGGGGCTCGACCCCTCCAAGGTCGCCGCGAGCATGCGCGTGTACGTGGCGGCGGGCGCGGACGGTGGCTTCGGCGCCGTCTCGGCCGGCAAGGACGGGCGCGCCGGCACCGAGCCCGCGAAGGGCTGGACCGACATCACGGTCCAGTGCGCCACCAAGGTAGCGGCCGACGGTAAGACCTTCACCGTGTGCACCGGCGACCTGAT
>CABVCF010000086.1 GCA_902496775.1 uncultured Collinsella sp. | reverse complement strand
ACCATCGTCATGGCCGCCGGTCCCGTGCCATCGCTTATCGTGCTTCGTGAGCGCTGCGGCAAGTCGGATTCGACGGCACCCCTGCGTTCGCTTTCCATTCAGACCGGCTCGTTTGAGGCCGCGGCCATTAGCCGTGGCATCGATAGCGGTCGCGCCGAGCGCCCGATTGCGCATGACCTGCTGCTTGACACTGTCGATGCCCTGGGCGCCAAGCTCGAGCGCATCGAGATCGTTCGTGCCGAGCCGCCGGTGTTCTATGCGACGGTTGTCGTGTTGGCCGATGGCAGCGAGCATAGAATCGATGCACGTCCGAGCGACGCCATCGCCCTTGCCGTACGCAGTAATGCCCCCATGTTCGTTGAAGACGACATCATGAATCGCCTGGGTACCGTCTCACCGCACGCCGAGGAAGTCGACGACGAGCAGGAGTTCGAGAAGTTCGACGAGTTCGTCCATACGCTCTCCCCCGATGACTTTTAAATGTCTGGCACGCGAGCGGAGAGGTCGCTGATGGGTACCCGCGTATCGGCTGAAGCGGCTGCAATCGCCCGCGAGGCCCAGATGCGCTCGGAGGCTTCTGAGGCGGCTCGCATTGCCTATGTGACGCAGGCCCGCACGCTTCGCGAACGCCGCGGCTCGTTTATCAAGATGGTTGTCATCTCCGCCCTTGTTGCGGCAATCTGCTCGCGCCTTCGTGGTACAGTTGGTGCGCTTGGGTTTTCGATCTCTACGGGCCTGGTGATCTGGGGCGTGGTCGATGCGGTAATGCTGACCAGTCAGATCAAGGTACTCGACAAGCGCGCGATGGATATGATGCGCGCCCGCGACGCTGCCGCCAAGATCGCTGCTGAGGCACAAGAATTGTAACGACGCCAGACTCGATGGGAAGGTCTAAAGATGGCACAGGATATGCAGGACGCCGGTAACGTCTCCGCCGAGCTCGACGCCATGGTGTGCGATCTGATCGGCGCGTTCTTGGACGACCTTGCCGCCGGTGAAAACCCTGGCGTGGTCGTGGCAATTGAGGACGCCGCTTCCAACCGTTATCTGGCGGCGCTCGATGAGGATGGCGAAGAGGCGTGCCTCGAGGCGGCCACCAACTTTATCTCCGAGCACAAGATGGGTCTTAAGGGCGAGGGCCTAGGCCGTATCGCTCGCTATGCCATCGGCTACACCGGCTGCGTCGAGATTGACGGCGGCTATCACGATGCTCTGCTCGTGAGCTTCTTCGAAACCACGCTCGAGAGCGGTTTTTCGGCATATGTGCTGTATGAGGGCATGGGCGCCGGCGATGGTTTTATGTGGAGCGACCCTGAACCTGCAGGTGAGGAAACCCCTCTCATCTAAAATCGCTAAAATAAACGAGTTTTCGGTAAAAGGCTCAATATTCCCGCTGAGCGTTGTATCGCTGGGCGGGCCGCGTACGCGTGCCGTTTGTATATGGATAGAAGATAGGGGAACTACATGCGCGTAGACAATCTGAGGAACATCGCCATCATCGCCCACGTCGACCACGGCAAGACGACGATGGTCGACAAACTCCTGCGTGCCACGGACGCCTTCCGTGCCAACCAGCAGGTCGAGGACCGCGTCCTGGATTCCAACGACCAGGAGCGCGAGCGCGGCATCACGATTCTCGCCAAGAACATCTCTATCGAGTACAAGGACGTCAAGATCAACGTCATCGACACCCCGGGCCACGCCGACTTCGGTGGCGAGGTCGAGCGCGTGCTGCGTATGGCCGACGGCGCCCTGCTGCTGGTCGATGCCTTTGAGGGCCCCATGCCCCAGACCCGCTTCGTGCTGCGTCACGCTATCGACACCGGCCTTAAGATCATGATCGTCATCAACAAGATCGACCGTCCGGGCGCCAACCCCGAGAAGGCCTACAACGACTGCCTGGACCTCATGGCCGACCTGGGCGCCACCGACGACCAGCTTGAGTTTGCCATGGAGCACGTGGTCTACGCCAGCGCCATGAACGGCTTTGCCCGTCTTGACCCCAACGACGGCAACATGGACATGTACCCGCTGCTCGATATGATTATCGACGACATGCCCGCGCCCGAGGTTGACGAGAACGCCCCGCTGGCCATGCAGTGCGTGACCATCGACCACTCCAACTTCGTTGGCCGTATCGGTATCGGCCGCGTGTACTCTGGCGCCATCCACCAGGGCGACCAGATCCTGGTTGTCAAGAACGACGGCTCCAGCGCTACCGCCACCGTCAAGCAGCTCTTTACCTTCGACTACCTGGGCCGTACCGAGTGCCAGGAAGTCGGCGCCGGCGACATCGCCGCTGTCGTGGGTATCGACCGCACCGATATCGGCGATGTCTACACCGATCCCGAGAACCCTGTCGAGCTCGAGCCCATCGAGATCGACCCGCCGACCCTGTCTATCGTCTTTGAGGCTTCGACCTCCCCGCTTGTCGGCCGCGACGGCGACATCGTGGGCGCCCGTCAGCTCAAGGAGCGCCTGTTCAACGAGGCCGAGAACAACGTGACCATGAAGATCGAGGAGCTCGAGGACAAGAGCGGCGTCGAGGTCTCGGGCCGCGGCATTCTGCACCTGTCCGTTCTGATGGAGTCCATGCGCCGCGAGGGCTTTGAGTTCCAGGTCGGCCGTCCCCGCGTTCTGTTTAAGAAGGACGAGAACGGCAACAAGATGGAGCCCGTCGAGCAGGCCGTCGTCGAGTGCCCGGACGAGTACTCGGGCAAGGTCGTTGAGGTCTTCGGCACCTCCGGCGGCATCATGACGAGCATGGATACCTCGGGCATCGTGACGCACCTCGAGTTTAAGATTCCGACCCGCGGCATCATGGGTCTTAAGAACCGCATCATGAACGTCACCCACGGCGAGGGCGTGTTCTACCACACCTTCCTGGAGTACGGCCCCTATGCCGGCGAGATCGGCAACCGCCAGAACGGCGCAATGATCTCTATGACCACCGAGAAGGCCGTTGCCTATGCCCTGGGTACGCTGCAGGAGCGCGGTCAGCTGTTTGTTGAGCCAGGCACCGAGTGCTACGAGGGCATGATCGTGGGCGAGCGCAGCAAGGCTGGCGACATGGTCGTCAATATCGCCCGTACCAAGAACCTGGGCAACCAGCGCTCCTCGACCTCCGATATCTCCGTTCAGCTGGTGCCGCCCCGCACCTTCTCGCTGGAGGAGGCGCTGGAGTACATCGCCGACGACGAGCTGGTCGAGATCACTCCCAAGAACATCCGCCTGCGCAAGCGTCTGCTCAACGCCACCGACCGCAAGAAGGCTGCCGTTCGCGCCGGCCAGGTCAACAAATAAGCGCTGGGCTTTATAGCGACTAACAAGAAAGGGCGTCGACCATCGCGGTCGGCGCCCTTTTTGTGCAGTGGACAGGTTCGTTTGCACCACAGCTGGGGCGGTTATCCCTCCGAGCGGCTTTCCGGTCAAAGCTAAGTTGTTTAAACATATACATAATTTCACTGAATATAGCCGGTATGATACAAAACTGTTAACAGGTAAATATCAACTGGTATTAAATTAAAAGACCTCTTGACCTGCGGTTTACATGATTGGTATCTATATTATATTTTATGCATTGTGGTATAGACGAACCGTCTTAGAAGCTGCCCCCAATGGGTTCTTGCAATGCGCTAGGTAGGTTCTCGTTGATGTTGGGGTTTGTGTTCGATCCGACGATTCGCCGTATTCCACACTGTGTTGTAGGAATTAAGGGACAACTATGGACGCACACCGCTCACGGTCGCTGGGTATGGCGGCCCTGGTCTTCATTTTAATTAGCCTCACCGCCGCCGTTTTTCACGGCGCATCCCCCGTGCGCGCCGATGACGTTGCGAAGCCCGATCCGATTGCGATCGATGGAGATACGGCGACGGTTGATGTCAGGCTGTATACCGATGAGCACCACACTCAAAAGCTCGAGGATCCCGTAACGTCCACTTCGACGCTCTATGGAGCTTTCTCGGCACAATTCAAAGGCGGCAAGGCGCCTACGCCCGAGAAGAACATCGCTGTCTATAAGCTGCCCGACACCATTGTCGTTTACGACAACGACGGCGGCGACCTCATGGAGGGTCCGGAAGCCACTGCCGCCAAGGCTGGCACGTGGAAGATTAAGGACAATAAGGTCATCTTTGCGTTTGACAAAAACTGGCTTGCGTCAAACCCTGCGGAGATTTATGTCGGAGCCAATTTCTCGTTCGAGCTTGCAGGCAAGGGCACCGGCTCAGGCAGCAGCGCATCTGTCGTGTTCCCTGGTGTGGGAACGATCAAAATCCCTACCAAGGACGGCAAAGTCACGGGGACGAAGTCGGGGACCTTCTCCCAGGGCGCAGATGGCGTGGCCAAGGTTACCTGGACTGTTACGCTTACCGTAGAGTCGTATGCTACGGACGTTAGCTTCACTGATACGCTGGGCGACAACTTCGACTTTGTGAACGACAGTTTCAAGCTCGACGGCAAGAAGCTTGACTTCCAGCCGATGATCGACGGCCAGGTCGTAACCCTCGACAGCCTGGGCAACCTTTCCCAGGGCAACCACACGATCACGTACGATACGGTGCTGAAGAGCGGCGTTGCCGCGAACGGCGGCGATTTGATCAAAGCTGAGAATACGGCAACGTGGAATTGGGCTGGCTCAAGCGACAGCGATAACAGAACAGCTACGGCTGAGCCTGTTACATTCGGCTATGACATGATCAAGAAGTCCAATGGCTCAGGCACGCCGTCGGACATCAAGTGGACGGTCAAGCTCAACCAAGGCAAGCTCAAGGCCGACATGAGCGGCTACATGTTCACTGATAATCTGGACGGAAAACAGACGTATACGGGCAGCTTTACGGTTTACAAAGGCGACTCGGAGGCGAGCGGAGTCAAGATTTGTGAAAGAAAACTTGAACCTAAGGATAATTCCTTTTCCTATACGTTCCCGAACAACCTTGAGGATAAGTACGCCACCTACTGCATCGTTTATCACACCAAGATGAACGACACGAGCTCGTACGACACTGTGCGCAACAGCGCGGCCATCGAGCGCGGAGGCTCCGTTTCCGGTAGCGATGATGGCAGTTTGACGCCGCAGCTGACGGGTGTTGTGCCGATCGCCAAGAGGCTCGTGAGATACGATGAGGCGGCGACGACGGGCAGGGCGACGTGGGAGACGAAGGTCGCGCTGAAGGCGATCGTCAATGCGGCCCATCCAGGCGAGGTGACGGTGAAGGACACGTTTCAGTCGGCATGGTCGCAGAAGCTTGGTGTCGACGAAAGCTCCATTACCATTAAAATCGGCAATACCAAGCTGGTTCCGGGCACCGACTGGAGACCAACGACCAGCTATCCGGGTAATGAAACAAAGAAAAACTACGACCTCAAAATCATCGTTACCGACAACGTGAAAGCCGCTCTCGAGAACGAGGACTACGCCGTTATCACCTACGACACCACATCAGAAGCGCTGTCGGGCTGGTACTCAAACTTCGCAGCGGTCGAAGCACCGGGCCTGAGACTACAGTGGCCGTTCACCGAACCCGTCAAGTACGTTGTCAACCAAGAAACGGCGCCCGCGGTCGAGAAGCCGGAAACGGAGTCGAAGGTGTCTTGGGTTGAGAACTTCGATTGGCATACCGTTGACGGCTCGGATGAGAAGGGCGCCTGGATCGTCGACTGGACGGTGTATGCAAACCGCCAAAAGGGTAATAAGGGCGCAAATGGCGAGTTCGAATACTATGGAGCTGGAAAGCTGGGCGGGAAACCGCTGAATATCGTTGATAGCCTTCCGGATGGTATGAGCTATGTTGCGAATTCCGCAAAGTATACGCTCGTGCAGAACCCCTATGATAAACATACGGGGCTTCATCGCGGAGGCGAGGCCAAGGAGGTCGTTACGGGTCGGACGCTCGCCGCCGACAACGTCAGCCGCAACGGCAATACGGTCACCTTCTCCATCCCCACGACTGAGCTTGAAAGCTATGCCGGCTACGCAAAGCTCACGTACAAGACGGCGGTCAAGCGCGGTGAGCTCGATACCTCCACAAACGAGGTGAAGTTCACCAACAAGGCCAGCGCCGAGTCGGGAAGCAAGAAGTTCGAATCCGGCAGTGGCGCCGTCACCATCAAGAACAACGTTATCAAAAAGACTGGTGAACAGGTCAGTAGTAGCAACCGCATTAAGTACACCATTCTTGTTAACGAGTCTGCCGTTGCCCTTAAAAATGGCACCGACTTCCTTGAGCTCGTTGATACCATGGATGCCAAGTGCACGCTGGTGCCGTCGACGCTTAAGGTCTATGAGTGGGTGTATGGTGCCTGGTCACCGCTGGCTGATAAGGACTATTCGTCGAAGGTGGAGCAGGTCAAGGATGAAACTGGCTCGCGTACGAAGTTGACGCTTAAGGTACCCGACAAGAAATACCTCCAGGTCGAGTATGAGGTTATCCCGACCGGAAACCCTGGCAACAAGGTTCCTCTATCCAATACCGCCATGCTTACGGGTGTGAAGGACGGTTCTGCGACTGATGATCAAACATGGGAAATTAAAAAAGCTTCTGCCAGCGCAGGTGGCAACGGCTACGGCATCACGATGACCAAGTATGACGCCCAGCAGGTCGGTGCGACGCTCGAGCGTGCGGAGTTTACGCTCTACAGCGTGAATATGGACCAGGTTGCAACGGTGGGTATCGAGAATGCAAGGACTAAGTTTGAAGCCGCCCCCACCGACGCCAACGGCAAAATCTCGTTTGGCGCAGAAGACAAGGCGATGGTAAATTGCGTGCTTTACCAGCTCGTGGAGACGAAAGCGCCTGACGGCTATGCCGCGGCGGCGCCCACGTGGATCATGCTTAAGGGTAATGCTGACGATGAGGAGTATCAAACTGAGCTCAATAAAGCGAAGAGCATCGTCAAAGACTCCGAAATCATCGGCGATGACAAAAAGGACGAGATCTGGATCTACGACAATCGCCTAACGGGCTCTGCGGTTATTAAAGCAAAGAAAGTGCTTGAAGGTGGCACTTTCAAGGCGGGGCAGTTCTCGTTCGCGCTTAAGGACGCCGAGGGCAAAGTGCTCCAGACGATGACCAATAATGACAAGGGAAATGTCTCCTTTGACGTCAAGTACAACAAGGCGGGAATCTATACCTACACCATCTCCGAGGTCGAGCCCGAGGGTGCCATCGACCATGTTAAAGATCACATCACCTATGACACGACCCCGCGCAAAGTCACGGTTGAGGTAACTAATGGCACGGACCAACTCAACGCCGTAGTTGCCTATGGCGATGGCTCTCAGGATCCGCCGACCTTTACCAACAAGTATTCGACTACGCTACCTGAGGCGGGCGGGGCTGGTTTGACTATGACGTATTTAGCTGGTGCTTCGATGCTGTGTTTTGCCGCGACGTGGATGCATGCTCGCCGCCATCGTGATCTTGATCGGAGTGGTCGTCGTGAGTAAAGTGCTCCGTCATATGTTGGCCGTCGTGGTGATGTCCATGGCCGTCGTCTTCGCTTTTGCGATCGCCCCTGGAACGGCCCGTGCTGCCGACACCGGAGCCATTACGGTGGACGGTACAGTCGCGACACGTTACGACGCGTACCAGCTCTTTTCGGCGACCGTTGTCGACGATGCCGATGCCGACCAAAAGGTCGCAACTGATGTAGCGTGGGCGAATGACACGGTTCGCCAAGCTGCCCTTCCCGTGCTTCATGATGCAGGGCTTGATAACTCGGCATCGACGGCGCAAGAGGCTGCCGAATGGATGAATGCCGACGGGCACATGACGACCACGCTAGCGGCAAAGCTTGCCCGTGCGATTTACAATGCCGGTGCGCCTTCCGTGGCCCTCAACGCGGGCACGGCGGCCGAGCTGCCCTGCGGCTACTGGCTCATCGTCGCCGACGACGACGCCATCGCCGAGGGCGAGGCCGGCACCGCGCCGATCATGGCCCTGGTGGGCGGCAGCGCCGTCACCGTCAAGCCCAAGGCCGCGACCCCCAAGGTGTCCAAGCACGTGCTGGAGGACAGCGCCGCCGCCTGGCAGAAGGCCGCCGACGCCACGGTCGCCGACGACCTGTACTGGCGCCTCTCTG
>CABVCF010000085.1 GCA_902496775.1 uncultured Collinsella sp. | reverse complement strand
TGACGCTAACAGTTGATCGCCGAGGTCCGCGCCTTCACCGCCCCGGAGCGCGCCGCGAGCATGCAGCGCACCCCGTCGACCCACCCGTCCTGGCTCTTGGGGGTCCCGAGCTTTGAGCCGGACATCGCCGCGCGGGCCGCCCTCTCCGCGTCCGACTCGTCGCACTTCCCCTGCCCCGGGCGCCTCCTCTGCATCCTCGCCGGGGAGAGCGCCTCGCGCACGGGCATCCCAAGCGACGCGAGGTGCCTGGTGAGGCCCGCCCCGTAGGACGACGTCCCCTCCATCGCGACGCAGGCCGGCTCCCCGGCCGCCGCGATCGCCCCGGCGAGCGCCTCGTAGCCCGCCGCGTCGGCGGGGAACTGGCGGGACAGGACCTTGCGGCCCCTCCAGTCCAGGACGCACAGCCAGTGCGAGTCGGCGTGGGTGTCGACCCCGCAGAAGACCGGCCCGCGGGCGCCGGGTGTCGATTCGTTTTGCATGCCTCGCTCCGTTCTTTCCGTGCTCGCCTGGACCGGGCAGACGGCACACTGACGGGGCGCGATAGAATGCGGTTGTTCGGGTCCGCGGTATCGCTCCATGCTCCTATTAGGTCATGCGGCGGTCTCGGCTCGCCGCGGCCCGCGCGGGACATGTCAGGAAACGAGGGCAGCCCTGTGGGCGCCAGCGGAATGTGGGGTCACCGCGCGGTCCGCATCTGATGGTGTCGACGTCAATGGTATACGGGTGCATCATCGACGTCTTCAATTCAGAAGATATCAGTGCGGAATGTTCTGAAAACTAAGTCCAGCACGGGCCCTGCGGTAACTCGGCAGGGGGAGTGCGATTCCTTGATCGCTCACTTAATCTAATGGGAAAGATAGCGAGGCCGGAGCTTTAGCTCCGGCCTCCCCATATAAGGGCTCGGCAAAGCCGAGCCACCAAATTTGCATCAGCCCCCAGAACATGTTTGAGAACTGTGCATGGAGTACGTAGACGTAGGGCCGGAATGGGGACAACTTCCCAACGCATTCCGCAGGGGGCGGTACATTTTGTAGCGCGAAGCGCGAATCAAAATGTACCGCATGCCCGAGGACGCGTTGGGAAGTTGCCCCCATTCCGGCCCGGACATACGGATCTACCTGCGCATTTACAAATTCGTAAACTTTTTTCAAAAAAGTGCTTGCACAGTTCTCGAATCATAGGTTATTATCTTCCTCGTTGAACGCGCGGGTCCAACAAAACGAACCGCGAATCAACAACATAGCATGTCGGAGTGGCGGAATTGGCAGACGCGCTAGCTTGAGGTGCTAGTGACCGCTTTTTGGTCATGCGGGTTCAAGTCCCGCCTCCGACACCATCGCATTTGAGAAGCCTCTTCGGAGGCTTTTTTGTTACCGATAGACGGTGAGGTCCACGATGGAAACGCTTGAGCGCAACGAGTGGGCAGACGTTGCCCAACTGGTCGAGATCACGTGCGATGCTGTCATCATTTGTGAGCTCGACGGAACCATTCTGCATGTGAATAACCGTTTGCTCGACCTGATGTGCGAAGAACGCGCTGACGTCATCAGCGGTGATGTCAAAGACGTTCTGTACTCGTCTGCCTTTGAGCGCGCGACCGAACATCGTCTGCCGTTTGAGACCGATGGCTCCGAGAGCGAGCTGATGCTCAAGCTGAGCGACGGGTCCTTTATTCCCGTCTTGGTTCGCGCAGGTTCCGTTACGCCTCCGCGTATCTTTGGACGTCGTGCACCGCGTGTCCTGGTGGCGCTTCACAGCATCGAAGAGCAGTATTCCCACGATCGTCAGCTCAAACGTGCGCTATCGGAGCTTAGGGTGGCGAATAAACGCCTTTCGGGCACCCTTTCGGTCATTATGAGTACCGTGGGCTCCGATGAGCTCCCCAGCTTGCTCGATACCGTTTTGAATCAGCTCGTTGGAACGCTCGATGCCTCCGGTGCGGCTATCTATTTTTCCGAGAGCGGCGGCTTTAAGCTCCGCGGTGTTTCTAGGGAGCTTGAGGATAGCTATCTGCCCGAGTTTATGCCGTACGGCGCGGGCATTCCGACCTACGTGCTTCGCGAGTCGCGTGCCTGTCGCCTGTCGATTCAGCAGGACCTTGAGGGCGACCGGGTTGCTTCGGGTATGTTCATGGATTTGGACAATCGTTCCAAGCACTTGCTGCGCGTGCAGGATATGCCCCCGTATCGCAGCGAGATCTGTCTTCCCGTGTTTTACGGCACGCAGGTCCTTGGCGTGTTGGAAGTTGGCTGGAAGCGCCCCCAGGCGCCACTTGCCTATGACGTGAACGTGCTCGAGGTCATCTGCGATTATCTGTCTATTCAGCTGGTCGGCATGGCGTCGAGCTTACGTTCGCGCCGCACGGCGGAGCTCGGCCGCTCGCTCAATTTGCTGCGCGACGAACTGTTTACCTATCTCGATGATCCCGTTGCCGCCTCGCGAGCGGTGTCGACGGAAATCTGCACGGTGCTCAATTGTCATTTCTGCCCCGTGGAGTATGATGCGGGCCTCGAAACCTATGTCATCGATTTTGAGG
Source organism: uncultured Collinsella sp. (assembly GCA_902496775.1). GTDB lineage: Bacteria > Actinomycetota > Coriobacteriia > Coriobacteriales > Coriobacteriaceae > Collinsella. The sequence goes on along the minus strand of CABVCF010000085.1, from coordinate 5,745 downwards.
GCGGCAGTCGTGTGGCGCTGCCGGACGATCCGGAGTCACTCTTCTTTTCTGTCACGGCGCCAGCAGCGCGCCTGGGGGCAGCCCCCGACGGGTTTGAGACATCGGTGTTGGGCGGGACGAGCGCTGACGACCTCAAGCACGTGCGCCTTACACGTGTGGACGAATCCACGTCTATGGGTTCATGGTTGAGGGCCCACGGCCTACCGTGTCAGGGGCTTTATGTCGACTCCGGCATCGAAGCGGGGCGCTACCACTCGGAAGCGGATGGCAAACGAAGCAACGATGCGATTGTTCCCGCTGATATCGCCAAGGGGCCGACGAGGCGCGCTTTGCTGCTCCGCGATGGCAGCCAAGAACCAATTGACGACCTTGAATACGACTACCTGGTGCATCTGGCGCATGACTTTGAGCTGATCTATGAAGGCGAGTCTCAAAAGCGCGAAGAGCGTCATATCGCTCAGACGCTTCAGATTGGCATGAGAAATTCGCTTGGTGACGTTCCGGGCATTGCAACCGATTCGGTATACCTATCGGCAACGAATTCTGCGTTGGTCGGCGGCGACTTCTATACGCTTGTCCGTCTTCCCGACGATTGTGCCGTAATGATTTTGGGCGATGTATCCGGCAAGGGGATTGAGGCGGCGTCGATGTCGGCGCTCGTCAAGACGGCGCTGACGGCCTATGCCTGGGAGGGTGCAGGGCCTGCCCGTATGGCACGCTCGCTCAATAGCATGCTCATGGGCTTTTCGAGGGTCGAGACGTTTGTGACGGCGTTTATCGCCAAGATCGATCTTAAAGCGGGCCGCGCTACTTATTGCTCTGCGGGACATCCTCCCACTATGGTCATTAGGCCGTCGTCGACGCCGCGTGGCGGCGGCGAGACCTGCGGGGGAGAAGTGGAGCTCCTTGGGTGCCAATCGGGCGTGATCGGTGCCTTTGAGAGCATGGTCTACGAGACGGGCGTGTTTACATTCGCTCCTGGTGACATGCTATTTATGTATACCGACGGAACAATCGAAGCACGTGATCGCTCGGGTGCTTTCTTTGGCGAGCAGCGCCTTCGTGACCTTCTGCTCTCTGTCTCGGGTGAGGGCGTATCGGGAATCTGCGGTAAGGTCTTGGGCGAGCTTGATCGCTTTACCGAGTCGGCGCTGGACGATGACATCGCGCTGGTCTCCCTTGAGTTTTTACGGGGTCGATCGTAGGTCACGACGCCTGACGGGCGAAATCTGCGCGGTTGCAGATACGTGTGCATCGAGTGGGCTTTTTTGGGGAACCATGGTCGTATGAATGAGTGGAATGACATAGCGGTTTTGACGCCACCGGGCGATATCGACATCGCCTCGGTGCCCGCACTGCGCCGACGGTTGGATAATTTGATCGACCGGGGCGTGCGTCGTGTTGTCATCAATTGCCAGGCCGTGGGCTTTATCGACTCGACGGGTTTGGCGTTTTTGCTTACACGTGCTAGAGAGCTTATGAGGCATGAGGGACTGCTTTCGCTCGTTAACGCCTCCGATGGGGTCGTTCGCTTTTTGGAAATTGCCCGACTTGTCGACATCCTGCATGTCGCGGGCCCGGCGCGGGAGTCGATTCCCGCCATTCCGGTGGGGGAGTTGCCGCGATGGAGCAAGAGCGTCGAAGTGCAGCGAGGCATCGAGAATCTCCCGTATTATCGGCACCGTGTGGCCGAGCTCCTCGAATCGCTTCCCCTGAGGCGTGATGAGCGCTATGACGTCGCATTGGCGTTGGGGGAGGCATTGGGTAACGCATATGACCATGCGGGCGGTGTTGGCTGCATCCTGACGGTTCAGGCCTATGGGGACCGTGTTGTGCTCGAGGTGCTTGATCGGGGCGCTGGCTATTCTATCGATGGGGCGAGCGAGCCGGTGGCATCCGAGGAACGCGGACGCGGTATCAAGCTTATGCGCATGCTCGTCGATAACGTGGAGGTTGCCCGTCGCACGGATGGCGCTGGCACACGCGTTCGGATGGTGAAGCTGTTTAGCTCGGCATTGGAATCGTGCGCATAGCGCCTTGACTTGGCGTTATTTACCTGCATGAACTTGCTTTGGGCAACTTTTTTGAAAAAAGTACTTGCGTCTTTAGGACAACTCGCGTAAATTAATAACCCGCAAGCGGACATGGCTCAGTTGGTAGAGCACAACCTTGCCAAGGTTGGGGTCGCGGGTTCGAGCCCCGTTGTCCGCTCCATTGCATTTCCGGACCGTCTCAAGCGGTCCTTTTTCGGCGAAGTGGCCAAGTGGTAAGGCAGAGGCCTGCAAAGCCTTTACCCCCGGTTCGAATCCGGGCTTCGCCTCCAGGCAACATCCGGGCGCTCCGGCGCCCGTTTTGTTTTACATATGCGGACATGGCTCAGTTGGTAGAGCACAACCTTGCCAAGGTTGGGGTCGCGGGTTCGAGCCCCGTTGTCCGCTCCAACTATCTTACGCGGTTCTAACGAACCGCGTTTTTTGTTGACGCTGCGCGAGCCCCGGGCACCCCATCTTGCCCCTCAATCGTCGGTCGCGTACATAAAGTACGCTTCCCTCCTCTTTCGCGGCAACCTGAGGCACCCGGAGCCCGCTCGCTGTCGTGGCCGGGGGAGTGGATCTTCCGTTCTTTTCACTAATTGGCCAATCCGTCCCATGGGGCTCGAACTTTTTTCAAATTATTCGAAAATAGTTCTTGCATTCGGGTGGATCATCCCGTATATTAAATCCTTGCAGGCGGACATGGCTCAGTTGGTAGAGCACAACCTTGCCAAGGTTGGGGTCGCGGGTTCGAGCCCCGTTGTCCGCTCCATTTGGGCGTTTAGCTCAGGGGGAGAGCGCTTCCCTGACACGGAAGAGGTCAGAAGTTCAAATCTTCTAACGCCCACCAAATGTTCGCAGTCCAGAGGCTTTGCTTCTGGACTGTTTTGTTTTATGCCGCCAAACATGCCAGCAAATTTTGATCCAAGGTCTGTATGCGATGGTCTTCGTATCCCGTAGGGGTGCCGGCAGATTGCATACGTCCTGGCCGAGCGTGACCGCAACATGTTGGTCAAGCATAATCTTTTGGATTCTTTTGGCGTGAGTGGCTTGGTTTTAGTAGGATTTGTCAGTGGCTTGACTAAGGGGGTTTTATAGCTGCCATGCAGGTAGCCGTGTTGGTAACGTTTTACCGACTTGTCAAATACCCCTCATTTATAATGCGTCTGCAAAATGACTAATTGCTTTGACCTGCTGAAACACTATATGTTGTGTTTGACCTAAAAAAAGAATACAGGATATAGATGCATCTTTGTCGTATGATAGATGGCGGACAGAGAACGAAGACCTTAATTGCCTCTTTTGAACGTGTCCTTGAGCCGCTTGATCGGCTCCTGGGAATGTCCGCATAGAGGCTTATGGTTTATCGAGAACACAGATTGCGCGACGGCGCCGCAAGACAGGGGCAAGCCCTGCCGGGCATCGTTTGGCTCTGAAGCGCAATGAGGCTACGACGCGAAAGAGGCAAGAGGATGAAGATCATCAAGCGCAGCGGCACCGAGGTTGTCTTTGACATCGATAAGATTGTCAATGCCATCCGCGCCGCTAACTTGGAGGTCGAGGAGAGCTCTCGTCTAACCGACCGCCAGGTGGTTTATGCGGCGCAAAACGTCGCCGAGGCATGCGAGAACGCGGGCCACACCGTTTCGGTCGAGGAGATCCAGGATTTGGTCGAGGACGAGATCATGCGTCTCGACTGCTACGAGGTTGCCCGCCACTACATCATCTATCGCTATGTTCAGAGCCTGAAGCGCCAGAAGAACACGACCGATGACAAGATCCTGTCGCTGATCGAGTGCAATAACGAAGAGGTCAAGCAGGAGAACTCCAACAAGAACCCGACCGTCAACTCCGTTCAGCGCGACTATATGGCTGGCGAGATTTCCAAGGACCTGACCCAGCGCGTGCTGCTGCCTCAGGAGATCGTGGATGCCCATAATGAGGGTCTGATCCATTTCCACGATTCGGATTACTTTGCCCAGCATATGCACAACTGCGATCTGGTGAACCTGGAGGACATGCTCCAGAACGGCACTGTTATTTCGGGCACGCTGATTGAGAAGCCGCACAGCTTCTCGACCGCCTGCAATATTGCGACGCAGATTATCGCCCAGGTTGCTTCCTCCCAGTACGGCGGCCAGTCCATCTCGCTGACCCATCTTGCCCCCTTTGTTGAGGTGAGCCGTCAAAAGATTCGTGGCGAGGTCGCCCGCGAGCTCGAGGAGCTCGGCGTTTCCGCATCTCCCGAAAAGGTTCGCGAGGTCGTTGAGGATCGCCTGCGTGACGAGATCCGTCGCGGCGTCCAGACGATTCAGTATCAGGTCGTGACCCTTATGACCACCAATGGCCAGGCGCCGTTCGTGACGGTCTTTATGTATCTTAACGAGGCCCGTACGCCTCAGGAGAAGCACGACCTTGCCATGATCGTGGAGGAGACGCTTCGCCAGCGCTACGAGGGCGTTAAGAACGAGGCCGGCGTGTGGATTACCCCGGCATTCCCCAAGCTTATCTATGTACTCGAGGACGATAACGTTCACGAGGATTCCCCGTACTTCTACCTGACCCAGCTGGCTGCCAAGTGCACCGCCAAGCGCATGGTGCCCGATTACATCTCCGAGAAGAAGATGCGCGAGCTCAAGCTGTCGAAGGGCGAGACCGCCGGCAACGGCGATTGCTATACCTGCATGGGCTGCCGCAGCTTCTTGACACCCGACCGCTCGGGCAACGGTTTTAACAACGTTGCCAACGCGCTGAACTACGACCCGAACAAGCCCAAGTACTATGGTCGCTTTAACCAGGGCGTTGTGACCATCAACCTGCCTGATGTCGCACTGAGCTCGCACCAGGATATGGACAAGTTCTGGAAGATCTTCGATGAGCGCCTTGAGCTGTGCCACCGTGCCCTGCTGTGCCGTCATGAGCGCCTGATGGGTACACTTTCTGACGCCGCGCCGATTCTTTGGCAATACGGCGCCCTGGCGCGTCTGAAGAAGGGCGAGACGATCGACAAGCTGCTCGTGGGCGGATACTCTACGATCAGCCTGGGCTATGCCGGCCTGTATGAGTGCGTTAAGTACATGACGGGTCACAGCCACACCGAGAAGGAGGGCACGCCGTTTGCCATGGCCGTCATGCAGCACATGAACGACAAGTGCGCCGAGTGGAAGGCCGAAAGCGATATCGACTTCTCGCTGTACGGCACCCCGCTTGAGTCGACGACCTACAAGTTTGCCAAGTGCCTGCAGCGCCGTTTTGGCATTATCCCGGGCGTGACGGACAAGGGCTACATTACCAACAGCTATCACGTCCATGTGTCCGAGGAGATCGACGCATTCGACAAGCTCAAGTTCGAGGGTATGTTCCAGCAGCTTTCGCCGGGCGGTGCCATCTCCTACGTCGAGGTTCCCAACATGCAGGACAACCTCAAGGCTGTCATTCGCGTGATGCAGTACATCTACGACAACATCATGTACGCCGAGCTCAACACCAAGAGCGACTACTGCCAGGTGTGCGGCTACGACGGTGAGATCAAGATTGTCGAGGACGATGGCAAGCTGGTGTGGGAGTGCCCCAACTGCGGCAACCGCGACCAGGAGAAGATGAATGTCGCTCGTCGTACGTGCGGCTACATCGGTACCCAGTTCTGGAACCAGGGTCGAACCGAGGAGATCCGCGACCGCGTGCTGCATCTCTAATACCGCTCCGGGGCTGA
>CABVCF010000084.1 GCA_902496775.1 uncultured Collinsella sp. | reverse complement strand
TCGGTGTAGACGAGAATGGCAGCGACAGGCACGCCGATGGCGGCAAGAGCCGTCTCGGGATTCATGCCCGCACCCACGGCAAAGGCAGTGGCGACCAGAGTGCCGGAGTTGGCATCGATACGAGAGGCGCCGCCAAAGGTACCAACGCCCAGGACGGTGAGCTGCATGCTGCCGCCGATAAACAGGCCAGTCTGCAGGTCACCCATAATCAAACCGGTAATCATACCGGAGAAGACGGCTGAGCCGGCACAGGTGTACCAGTTCAGCTCATCCATAATCTGATAACCCGCATACAGGGTTAACAGAAGAATCTGCCACCAAGCAATCATGGTAAACTCCTTATTTAAGGTGTAACAGTTTCTACAATACCAATACGCTTATATAAACCGTGCATCCCCCTTCACGGCCTAGCGTTAATTCGACTAGAGCGTGAGAGCCTCTGGGTTATCCTGCGGCGTCAGCTGAATGACAATAGGAAGATTATCGGCCTTGAGTTTGGCAAATGCGTCAAGGTCCCCCTGGTCGCAACTAATGTTGCGATTCAGCTTCTTGACCGGCTCCATTGTCGTCATATTACCGACGATGAGCTGCTCAAGCTTAACACCTTGTTCCAAAAGTCGAACGTAGACCTCAGGCTTTTTCGCAATAATGAAGAGACGTTGCGCATCATATTTGCCAGCAGTGATGTTGGCAGCGGCCTTGTCGACAGGAAGCACGGACAACTTCACAGTTGCCGGGCAAGCCATGCGAAGAACCTGCTTTTGGGTAGCATCTTGCGATACCTCGTCGTCAACTACCATGAAGCGGCTTACCTGACGGGCGTTAGACCAGAGGTTTGCCACCTGTCCGTGAATCAAGCGAAAGTCGATTCGTGCGCCTACAATCATTTCTACTCAACTCCTTCTTGTTCAAGTGTACGGATAACGGGCTCAGAGCGAAGGGAGATTTTCGCATCATACACGCCCTCTGTTTCGAACATAACGAGTTCATTGGTACCAGGGTGTAATAAACCGTGCGGAACATAGAGCGTCATGATGGGACCCTTATCCCAAAAACGTCCGACATTCGTTCCGTTTACGAATGCCACACCCTTTCCAAAACCCGTAGTGTCGATAAAGGTATCAGCCGGCTCAGATATATCAAACTTTGCGCGATAAAAGGAAGGTTGCCCCTCTACCCAGCCGGCGGAATAATCAAGATTATCGATGTTATCGAGTGGCAGACAACGCATCTCCCAACCGGTAACAAAGTGAAGATCAACGCAAACTCCTGTCCTAATGCCCTTATGCTGCGTATCAGCGAGCAATTTGTGACCATAATTGACGCGACCCATATCCTCGGTCAGAACATCCAGGCGGTTGTGTTCACAGGGAAGAACGCAGTGAATATCTTCCCCGATGTGCTCCTGATACTGCGTCGCTACTTTGTCACCGTTCACAAACACCTGAGCGCGGTCGCGGGCGTCAATAACCCGAATACGCTCTTCATCTGCACGGTCACGCTCGACAGTCGTGGTATATAACGTATATCCATACGACTGGCCCATCTCTTCCATGGGCATAGGATATTGGGCTTCAATCGGCTCCGAAAGAATATCGAGCACATTAAAGAGACTTACGCGCTCACTCACCGAAATATCGGGCATGGAAAACGCCTTTTTTGTTAACGGCTTGCTTTGCGCGATATCGGGATACAGCTCGTGAACTGTCCTTTGAATTGCGAAGTATTTCTCGGTCGGGTTGCCCTGTTCGTCCAATGGAGCATCGTAGTCATACGATGTCACCTGGTGCAGGTCATGCGTATGGCGTGCAGAACATCCGTTCATAAATCCAAAGTTGGTGCCTCCATGAAACATGTAGAGGTTTAAAGATCCTCCAAGCTCGAGCACCTCGCGAACGCAAGAGGCAAGATCCTCGGGATCGCGCCTGATGACGTTCTCCCCGTAGCGATTGAACCAGCCGTCCCACAACTCCATGCACATAAGAGGCCATTGTTTTCCATGCTCCTTGTGAAAAGCAGAAAGAGCCTCAAAGTTCTCCTTTGCATGAGAACCAAAGTTGCCGGTGCACAACACATCATCGTCAATAAGCGTACCAGCACGAAGGCACCCACGCCACGGACCATCGGAAGTACAAAGGGGCACGGAAACCCCACGCTCGACCATAAGGCGACGAATCGCACGAAGATAGTCCTTATCCTCGCAATACGACCCATACTCGTTTTCAACCTGCATCATGATGATGTTTCCGCCCTTGTCAATCTGACGCGAGACGAGTATCGGCATGAGATGGTCGTAGTACTGCGCAACGTGAGCAAGAAATTTGGGGTCGCTGCTACGCGGCCTCATATCATGTTCGCGCAGCAGCCATGCTGGCATGCCGCCAAATTCCCATTCTGCACAAATAAACGGAGAGGGCCGAACAATTGCATACAGACCGAGCGATGCTGCCTCATCAAGAAATGCCGCCAAATCGATTGAGCCAGAAAAATCGAAGACGCCAGGCTTTGGCTCATGAAGATTCCACGGTACATACGTTTCGACCGTATTAAACCCAAGAGCCTTAAGGTTATAGAGCGAGTGGTGCCAGTCGCTCGGATGAACACGCATATAGTGAATCGCCCCCGACAAGATGGTGAACGGCTCATCATCAAGTAGGAATTGATTGGTGATCTTAAACGAATGCATGCTACTCCCGATCTTCGTGCTCTACGACGCCGATGCCGGTTCCTCGGCCCTCGGCTAAACACCTTGGCTATTATGGACGCATTAACGCAATTATGTAGACAGAATCTGAAGTGGTCCGTAAACGGTAGCGAAATGACGGTGAACGGCTTTAATAAAGAAAATTAAACTACCTGTTAGACCACTGTTTAATTATAGATTCCTAACGATTCTATATTTGAAAGGTGGTATGTACCATCTATCCACTATTTCCTACTAGTTACGTTATGTTTAATCGCATTTCTTCAAATGCTTATCTACTTTGGATTCACCTACATGAGCAATAGAGATCTGTTGTCTTCCTATTTCCAAGACTGGAAATATCCAGAATCGAACCTGACTTTCTTACGGCCGACTCGCCGCGTTCGACGACTCGTTAATACAGCAGAGCATTCATGGAGTCGGGTTCGTCACTGGGTAGATTGCGAACTTCCATTTTCACACCAAGCGCTTGCAGCTCTCTGAGAGCGGCGATGTCCGCATCGCCTATGGCGACCGTGGGCGTTGCGGGACGCCTGCCCTCCCCCGCCCGCATATGGCCGATGCTAACCTTGGCGATCGACACGCCGCCCCCAACCAGCGCGAGCGCATCGGCGGCTGAGGCCACCATGATCAGAATCCATTGACGCGGCGTTGCGGTATGAATGATGTCGATAGTCCTTTTGCACCGAGAAAAACCGTGTCCACACGCCTTCTGGCGCCGCGGCCCTCGTCGGCCTGGGCGATGGCGGCGCAGGCGTCCTTGATCTGCTCGACGCCATCGGTGAACGTCGTGGGCAGCCAGCTGGTGGTGCCGCGACGGGCGAGCTCGGTCGAGCTGATATCGATGCCCTCGGGATCGTTATCGGTAGTTGAGTGGTTGTAGAAGCCATGGATGTGAGTATCGACCATACCCGGTGCGATCCACGATCCCGTGTAGTCCTTAATCTCGCAAGAGGGCTCGTCGGCCTGCCAGGCGCCAAAGACGCCATCCTCGACCATAAGATAGCCGCCCAGTTGCGGGCCTGCCGGCAAGAAGAACTTGTCAGCCTTAATTGCGTACGTGCTCATATGCACTCCTTGCTTCTAAAGCAGTTGACTGTAGTGATGCTTATACCCAGCTCACGTAAAACAAAAAGCGCCCGCCCGCCGTTATGAGCGGACGGGCGCCCTTACAGGGGGACGCGATTAAGCGGTGAAGGGGTGAATCGTCACGCCCTTAACCACGCGGTTGACCGTGCCGGTGGGGCTCGGCGTATCGGGCGTGTTGCCCACGCGCACGGAGTTGAGCAGGCTGATAGCCTGGGCAAACATCACGAACGGCAGAGCAAGGTAGCCCTCGGGAAGTGCCTCGTAGCCCTTAAAGGTGAAGGACTCACCCTCATAGACGGTGGCACCTTCCTGCTGAACGGCGATGGTGTGCTGAGCGATTTCGTCGCCACCGATCTCGTTGAGGATGTCGATGTCGTACTGACGGGTGTAGGCGTCGTTGTTGACGAACACGAAGACGAGCGTCTTATCGTCGACGAAGGACTTAGGTCCGTGACGATAGCCCATGGAGGTGTCGTAGGAAGTAGCGACCAGACCGTGAGCGAGCTCGAGGATCTTGAGCTGGCTCTCCTGGGCAAGGCCACCGAAGGAGCCAGAACCCAAGTAGGTCACGCGGTTGAAGTCGCCAGCCAGGTAATCGGCGATCTCGGGCTCACGGGAGATGACCTCCTCGCCCATCTTGGCAATCGTCTCGACCCACTCGGCCTTCTGCTCGTCAGAGGCAGTGTCGAAAATAAGGGTAGAGAGCAGGGTCATGCAGGAATAAGAACCGGTCATGGCGAAGCCCTTGTCGTTGGCGCGCGGAATGAGCAGCGTCAGCGCGTTGGGATCATCGGCAGACTCGACGGCGAGCTTGCCCTCGGGAGCGCAGGTGATGTTGAGGAACTTGACGTTGTGGACGAGCTCCTTTGCAACGGCAACGGCGGCAAGGCTCTCGGGGCTGTTGCCAGAGCGGGCAAAGGAAACCACGAGCGTGGGATCCTCGGCGCGCAGGAAGTCGCGCGGGGCGCTCACGATGTCGGTCGTGGCGATGGGCTTAAAGTCGTAGAGATCAGTGTTGCCAGCGTGACGCAGGTACGGGGCGCAGGTATCGCCAACGTAGTCGGACGTACCGGCACCGGTGAAGACAACGGACAGACGACCCTCGCCCATAGCGCGAGCCTCGGTCAGGAAGGCCTCGATGGCCTCCTTGTTCTCGCGATAGATGTTGAGCGTATCACGCCAAAGCTCGGGCTGCTGAGCAATCTCGGCCGTGGTGATCTGGGCGCCGAGCTCGGTGAGCTCCTCGACACTCTTCTCGAACATTTCTAATACCTCTTTCTTTACTAAATTGTCTGATATACAAAGACTTAATCTGAAAAGTTAAATCGGGTAGTAGTCATAGGCTGTTTTTCTTTCGTTAGCACTCGTATCCGATCACAGAGTATCTCGATAATGAGAAATCCTGTACTTAAACTTGTCCGCACGAGCCACCGAAAGCGTGAACTCGACAACATCATTTTGGGTGTTGTGAGTAGTTCGGACTATGTCCAGAACTGGCGCACCCTCACCAATACCTAGAAGCCGAGCGTCACATGGACGTGCTATACCCGCAGAGAACTCCTCATCCGCCACTCGAATTTTCTGCTGATAATCCTGCTCAATAACATCGTAAAGGGGCTTTTGTTCGAGTAGAGGACGCTTGAGTGAAATAAAGAGCCTTGCTGGAAGATAGCTACGCTCAACCATCATAGGTATACCATCTGCCATTCGTAAACGTTTGAGTTTTAATACCTTTTCACCCAAATGAATCCCCATTTGCATCGAGAGCGTTTTATCTGCTTCCATTTCACAGAACTCTAAGATGGTTGTTTCTGGCAGCCGGCCCATCGCTTTCATCTGTTCAGTAAAACTGTACGATTGGGTAAGATTTGTTGCTTGAGCTAGTCGATCGGCAACAAACGTACCGCGACCTTGTTTTCGCACAATCCGACCAAGATACTCAAGTTCCTGAATTGCAAGCCGGACAGTCGACCGCGAAAGCCCGAAACGTTCGGCAAGCTCACGTTCGGACGGAATCAAATCACCTGGCTGATATTCATGATCAATTTTTTCGATCAGAATATCTACGAGCTGGTCATATAGCGGTTGTCTGTGCCTCGTGCACGTCATGATATTCTCCACGTAATGAGCAATTGACCGATACTTCAGCCTTCAGGTAACGCACCAACATGTCCAATAAATGGGCTAATAGCGACACTACATCTCATCGTCTTCATCAATGTCAGCACTCTCGAGTTTCTTGAGATCGACTCCCTCACGACCAACGACCCGTGCGCGTTCGGCAAGTTCATCAAGCGTTGGGTCTCCAAACGCACGCGTCATAACGAGCTCCACCAACATAGGTAGATTTGTTCCGGTGACAACGGTCACGTTATCGAGCTCAGTCGTCATTGGGATAGCTTGATTGAACGGAGTACCGCCAAGCAAATCAACAAACACCAATACGCCATCACAAGCTTGACGCATCTTGGCAATGCAGGTTCGCAAATCATCACCAAAAGTAACCGCCTCCGAGCCCGCAAAAGGAACTACCTCAAAATTAGGCTGTTCGCCGGCGACCATATCCACAGCGCTTTTCAAACCAGGTGCAAACTGACCGTGACCAGTTAGTACAAATCCAATCATTCTATCTACCTTTCTACCGTTCGCTTTCTCTAGCCATAGAACCCCTCAAAAGGGCTCTTACGACCACTGCATCATTAAAGTTTAGTGAGTATTTTGTTTTATCGTGGGAGGTCTGTGAGCGTCTCTAAGCTGCTTTTCAAGGTTGCGATATCTACGTGCTTCGCCCTTGTTCCCGCTGCTCTCATATTGATATGAAAGCAGCAGATAGAGCTTTCCGCGTAACCCAAGGTCGTTCGTATCCAGCATAGCTTCCATCTCATCGATCTTATCATGCCGACGGCAAAAAACTATGTCGTAGGTTAATTGACTGTCCGCCAAAATGCCCTTCGACACGATGGGGCGCATCTCTTCCAACATGGACGCCGCCCGCTTCCGGTCACCCGTCTTGATATAGAAATTAAAGGCGCGAACCGCAAGCTGTCGACGTTGTTTGTCGCTGCACGGCATCTCCAGCAAGTGGTCAAGCATTCGATCTGCATATGCGTCCATATCAGCAGCTTCATAGATCGTGAAACGCAGGTAATACTGCTTATACGTAGACATTACTATGCGCGCAAGTTTGCGATCGAGCAGGTCTATGCAATCTTGGTATAAGCCCAAGTTAAACAATACCTGCAATTTCATATCGAAGTATTTTTTCGCTCCTTCGGTCACAGCGAAATAAGCCACGACAACACAAATGAACAGGACGATCCAAAATGGCATTGCACTATATTCCCTTCAAGGCAGCCTTAAGGAATTAATCGAACACGATGACTGCATAACCGCCTATGAACAGCGGTGTCCGACAAAACAAAAGAGGCGCACACTCCAGGGGATATGGCGATAAAGTCGCCTTGGAGGTGTGCGCCACGTCTCAATTGAGGCTCAAATGCCGTGACAATATGGGGTATTTAGCCCTTGCAAATGATGCCGAATGCACCCAAGGCAATGGACAGAACCAAGACGATAAAGATGGCCTTCGTCGAGGTCATGCCCTTCTTACCGAGGAGCCAGTATACGAAGCCGACGAGTGCGGCAGGAACCAGCTTGGGGCAAATCATATTGCAGATGTTCTGCAAGTCAACGGTAACGCCGCCGATAACAGGCTTCGCCGCAATAACGATACCGACATTGGTTGCGACCAGAGCACCGACCATAAAGACACCCATTACGGAGGCCGCGTCGGTCAACGCATTTAGGCGATCGCTCATGGTGGTGACGAGCTTCATACCCTGCTCATAGGCCATGTGGGTCTGCTTGCAGCGGAACCAGTCAACAAGGATGTTCACGACGACCCAGATGAAGATACCCAAGGGGTTGCCGTTCATGGCCATATTGGCAGCCAGAGCGCCGAAAATGGTCGGGAGCAGCGAACCGAAGATGGAATCGCCGATGGAAGCCAGCGGTCCCATGAGACCAGTCTTGAGACCGGCAACAGCATCGAGGCCCTCAATGCCCTCCTCTTCCTCGATCGCCAAATCGATACCGGTGATGATCGTGTTGAGGAAGTTTGAGGTGTTGAACGGTGCGCACTGGGCGCGGCAGGCTTCCTTTAGCTCCGGCGTGCCGTCACCGTACAGCTTGCGCAGCGTGGGCAGGATAATCCAGAGATAACCAGAGTGTTGCATGCGCTCGTAGTTCCAACCATCCTGGAAACCAAGCAGGTTACGACGGTTGATCTGCGCAAGGTCGTCCTTGGTAATCTTGTAGCCAGTGGTGCCATTGGCGAGTTTCTCATTAGAGCTCATCGTCGTCGTCTCCCTCCGCAGCGCCAGCAGCAGCGACGGGACGCTGGTTGTTCTTGTAGTACAGCAAAGACAGAGCAAAGCCAATAATAGCGATCGCCAGCATCGACATGTTATTGAACATACCGACCATATCCACGGCGCCCTTACCAAGCGCACCGTTCACAGCGACGATGTTGGCGTTGAGGTTCATGATGCTCGTGAAGGCCGTACCAAACAGGGCGGCGACTACAAAGCCGAGCAGCAGGTAGGCGACGTGCTTTTTGACCGGCAGGTA
>CABVCF010000083.1 GCA_902496775.1 uncultured Collinsella sp. | reverse complement strand
GATGGTCGAGCACATCACCAACATCGCCGACATCCCCGTCATCGCCACGGTCGTTCGCTGCGACGACGATGCCCACGCCAAGGTGCGCGCTGGAGCCAAGATCCTCAACATCGCAGCCGGCAAGAACACGCCCCAGGTCCTACGCGAGCTGCGCGAGCACTATCCCAACCTGCCGCTTATCGCGCCGGGCGGCAAGACGCCCGAGAGCATCCGCGAAACCATCGCCGCCGGCGCCAACGCCATCATCTGGACGCCGCCTTCGGCCCAGCAGCTACAGGCCGACATGATGCAGCGTTATCGCAAGATGAAGGAAGACGCCACACCTGTCATCTCGCGCGACGATGTGCCCATTATCGACCAGGTCGCCGCCGCCGAAGTCAGCCAGGTCGAGAACATGAATCCCGACGTGCCGATTCCCGACGAAGTCATCGAGCGCGTCGCTTCGATCCACGAGCGCGTCGAGGAGCATCGCGCCAACCGCGGCCTCAAGCCGTCACTGCACGGCTTTTTCTTCCGCGGAAAGAAACGCTAGCCGCAACAGCAAGGCCCGCCCCACAAACGTGAGACGGGCCGTTTTCGTTTGAACAATCATGCAGCGATGTGATGGGGCAAATTAATCCACGCGCTTGTCGCCCATAAAGAAGAGCGCCACCGTACCAGGTCCGGTATGCGAGCCAATCAGAGTACCGATGTCATTGATCTCAATCTTGCCTTTAAGCTGCGGAACCTGTTCCTCAATCAGCGCCGCAACTGCCTCGGCATCCTCGCGGCACGCCGAGTGCGACATGATGCACTTACCCGAATAATCCGCACCGTCCAGCACGTGTGCCATCATGGTCTTAGCCATCTCGGAAATCGCTCGCTTCTTAGTGCGAATCTTCTCACGTGGCGACAGCTTACCTTCGCAATCGACCGTCATAAGCGGGCAAATCTTGAGCGCCGTGCCGATGATCGCGCTCGCGGCCGAAATGCGACCGCCGCGCAGGTAGCTCGACAGATCGGTCGAGAAGAACCAGTGGTGCAGGTTGAGTTTATGCTCCTCAATCCAAGCGGCCGTCTCGTCGAGTGAAGCCCCGCTATCGCGCACGTCGGCGGCATATTCCAGCAACAGACCAAAGCCCGAAGACGCCCCCAGCGAATCGATGACGCGCACCTTGCCGCCCTGGGGATAGCGATCCGCGAGCATCTGCGCCGCGACGCAGGCCGATCCATACGTGCCCGAAATACCCGACGACAACGTCAGGTGCAGCACGTCTTTACCCTCGGCAACAAACGGCTCCCAAAACTCCTCGTACTCACCCACGCTCACCTGAGACGTCTTGGGCATGGCGCCCGCGGCAATCTGGGCAAAAAACTTGTCCGGCGTAATCGACTGATACAGATCGTCCGTATAGACAACATCGTCGATCTCGTAATGAAAACACACGACAGGGATATTGCGCGACGCAAAGAACTCACGGGTTCGGTCGGCGGCGGATTCACAGGTCAGGACAAAATCACTCATATGAGGCTCCTTACTCATTGCTGCGCAAATTATCGCACAGTGAGCCTACATGCGGTACATATGTCCACTATTTACCAAATCGAACCAAAAATAGTGAACATCTTTACCACCATCGTCTCCACCGGCCCCACGCATAAATATCTGAGAAAACATCCTCTGTCGTCTCCACCCAACCGCCATATCTACCTCAACTAAATCGATTTACCAAACCGTTCAGCCGACAATTCAGCCGCTGGCGCAAAATCGAAACAAAAGCGGCGCATACTGGTAAACGTTTGACGCTGTTTATCAGTTTTACCAGCCCCATCGGAAGGTGTTTCATGGTCGCATTCGATCGCAACCCGCAAGACTTCAAGTATCTGCGCCTGCTTTCGAGACAGTTCCCCACCGAACAATCCGCGTTTACCGAGATCATCAATCTCTCGGCCATCCTCAACCTGCCCAAAGGCACCGAGCATTTTATGAGCGACGTGCATGGCGAGTACGAAGCCTTTATGCACATCCTCAACAACTGCTCGGGCGTCGTGCGCGAGCATGTCGACGAGATTTTTGGCGACACGCTCACCTTTGACGAAAAGGGCGAGCTGTGCACGCTCGTCTACTACCCGCGCGAGAAGATCGAGCTGGTCCGCAGCCGGCACGAGGACTCCCCCACCTGGTACAAGACGATGCTTGACCAGCTCATCATGGTCGCACGCTCACTTTCAAGCCGCTATACGCGCTCCAAGGTGCGCAAGGCCATCCCGCGCGATTACGCCTACATCATCGACGAGCTGCTGCACACGCATCCGGATGAGAACAACTACCGCGTGCGTTATCACGAGCGCATCGTGGAGTCCATCCTAGAGACCGCAAGCGCCGACGACTTTATCGAGTCGCTCGCCTCACTCATCAAGCGCCTGGCCGTCGACCACCTGCACCTGGTGGGCGATATCTTCGACCGTGGCGGCGGCGCTGCCAAGATTATGGACCGCCTGCTCACCTACCATTCGCTCGACATCCAGTGGGGCAACCACGACCTGCTGTGGATGGGCGCTGCGGCCGGTGAGCCCGCCTGCATCGCCACGGTGCTGCGCAACAACCTGCGCTACGACAATTACGAGATCCTGGAGAACGACTACGGTATCTCGCTGCGCGAGCTCGTCGCCTTTGCCGATGCCACCTACACCGCCGGTGAGTCCATCACCCCGCTGATCAAGGCCATCAACGTGCTGCTCTTTAAGCTCGAGGGCCAGATTATCCAGCGCCACCCCGAGTTCGATATGACCGACCGCCTGCTGCTCGACAAGATCGATCACGACACCGGCACGGTCACGCTCGCCGACGGCAGTGTGTGGCCGCTCACGACCAACGACTTCCCCACCGTCGATCCGGCGGACCCCTACACGCTCACGCCCGGGGAGCAGCACATCATCGACAAGCTCGTGTCCGAGTTTGTCACCGCCGATCACCTGCATCGCCATATCGATTTCCTCTATTCCCACGGCTCGATGTACAAGGTCGCCAACGGCAACCTGCTCTTCCACGGCTGCGTTCCGCTCAACGAAGACGGCACCTTTAGCAGCATGAACTGCTTGGGCACCTGGCACGCTGGCCGCGATTATCTCGATTTTTGCGACCACATCGCCCGCCGCGCTTGGCGCGTGGGCGACCGTGATGCCCTCGACTGGATGTGGTACCTGTGGATTGGCTTTAACTCACCCGCCAGCGGACGCCTGGTGCGTACCTTTGAGCGCGCCTATATCGCCGATAAGAGCACCTGGGTCGAGCCAATGGATCCGTACTTTACGCTTACCAAGTCGCCCTCGGTCTGCGATGATATCATGCGCGAGTTTGGCGTCGCGCCCATGACATGCTCGCCGACCGGCCACATCATCAACGGCCACACGCCCGTTAAAACCACCAAGGGCGAGCAGCCCATCCGCGCCGAGGGCAAGCTGCTGGTCATCGATGGCGGCTTCTGCCGCGCTTACCATCCCAAGACGGGCATCGCCGGCTATACGCTCATCTCGAGCTCGCGCGGCTGCCGCCTCAAGTCGCACCGGGCCTTTACGACGGTTGCCGAGGCACTCACGCGCAACGTGGACATCGAAAGCGAGACCAACCGTTTTGACCAAGCGGACCGTCGCCGCATGGTGAGCGACACCGATACTGGCGCCAAGATCCGCAGCCAAATCCAAGACCTGCGTCAGCTGCTCGATGCATATAGAAACGGTGCTATCGAGGAGCGCGCCTAGCACCACCCGCGGGGATTGGCTAAACTTGCTGAGTTTGTCATCCCCGCGGCGCTTCGGCGCCAGCTTAAGGCAGGTACCATGCAAAAGCTCCTTGCGCAGATCATGAAATTTGGCATCGTCGGTGTCATTGCCACGGTTATCGACTTTGGCATTATGAATCTGCTCCACTACGGTCTGGGCCTCAACATCCTAATCGCCAACACCAGCGGCTTTATCATCTCACTCATCTTTAACTACCTCGCAAGCATGAAGTACGTGTTTGCGCACAAGGAAGGCATGAGCCGCCGCCGCGAGTTCATCATCTTTGTCGTGCTGTCCGTGATCGGTTTGGTGCTCAACGACGGCATCGTGCTGGCGCTCAACGCCGGCCTGGGACTCGAGGCCAATATCGCCAAGATCTGCGCCACCGCGCTTGTCATGGTCTACAACTTTGTGACCCGAAAAATCTTCCTTGAGGGCGACGAGACAAAATAGCTCGAAACCCCTGCAGCATTACGGCGCCCACGGACGACGCGCACTCAGCGCAGTATCGTCCGTGGGTGTCGCTCGTTTACGGGCAAATTTTCAACGTTTGCGGATTAGCTCTTGAAAATTTGGCGAGTTCATATAGTTCTTGGCAAAGACCTTACGTTTCCCTTGTAAAAGCTCTAAAGTATCCTCTGCTCGATTCATCAACGCATTGGATGTGATTACGTGCGCAAGGCGCTGGCACAACCTCATACCAAGCAGTTCCTCAAGTTTGCTGTCGTGGGTCTTATCTCCTTTGGCATCGACTGGGGCATGCTCATTGCGCTCGTCGAGCTGTTCCACCTCGACTTTTTGATGAGCACCACGGTTTCGTTTATCACGTCCGTCGTGGTCAACTACTGGCTCAGCATGAAGTACGTGTTCGACCACCGCGAAGGCATGAGCCGCAAGCGCGAGTTCACGATCTTCACCATCCTGTCGGTGATCGGCCTGGGCCTCAACGACCTGTACATGTTTGTGGGCGTCACGTTTTTGAGCATCGGCTACCAGGCCATGAAGGCCATCGCCACGTTCCTCGTCACCTGGTACAACTACTTCAGCCGCCGCTTCTTCCTCGAGGGCGCACGGTCGTAGTCGATTCACTATTTGCTTGAATGTATAACCGGTTGGAATTCCCGTTCCAACCGGTTTTTTGTTTGCAGAGCCTGCCGAGGAAAGCGCACAAGGCGGGCCGCAGCGTCGGAATGGGTAGTAGTTTCCCCATGGTCGCCCCGCGGAAAGCGCGTCCCAGATTGCAGCCTCAGAACGGGACACAGCTTCCGCAACGTGGCTCTAGCGGAAAGCGCATCCCAAAATCGATGCCCAATACGGTCCGCAGCTTCCCAATGGGCGCTGCTTCGGAAAGTCTATCCCGGAATGAGCCCTCAGAGCGGAACACGCTTTCCGAAACCCGCCCCAACGGGAAGCTGCGTCCCGGAATTCGCCTACAGGGCAGGATGCAATTTCCGGTTGAGCCTCGATTGGGAAATGACGTCCCATTCGTATAAAAACGGGCGTCTCGGATGTTTGTCCGAACCGCCCGTTTTTATACGATATGTCGAGGCCCCTAGCCTGTCACGTAATACCAGACCACGTTGTCGCCGTTTGAGAGAACGTAGTTGCTGCAGGCTGTCATGGGCGTTGTGCCGTTGACGGAATAACACCAGCCGCTACCGCTTCCATAGTTTTCATCCTTCTCGGCCAGGCCACCGATGGCGGCAACATAAGTGCCAAACGACGAGCCACGCGCATTTATAGAAATACCCAGCGCGCAGAGAGCGTCGTAGGCAGTTGCTCCCTCATTAAAGGTGTAGGTACCACCAGCGGACACAGGATTGCCCACAGCGCTCGAAGTAACCGAGACAGTCACGGTAACGTAGCTAGACTCCTGAGAGACGCTCTGGTTGCCCGAGGGGGCATTACTGTTATCAGGAACGGCAGAAGGCCCACCGGACGTTGCCGAATTCTGAGAAGCCGACTGACTGTTGTCAGTCTTTTTATTTCCTGCTCCTTTTTCGCCGGACTTCTTGCTATCCGAGTTCTTGTCCGATTCCTTGTCCGAAGACTCGGAATCTTTCTTGGAGTCAGATTTGTCAGAACCCCTAGACCCGTCATTCGTATCATCAGAAGATTTGGAATCCTTGGACCCGGCCTTGCCCGAAGCGACAGTCGAGCCGGACCCATTGCCATCCTTGGCGACGATGCTCTCCCCCGCCACGGTCTGGACGATCCAATCAATGGACCAAGCACCGCTCTCGGAGGGATGAACAAAGCCCAGAGAGACCACGATCAGAACGACGCATGCGGCAGTCAGAACGCCAAGGAGCGCCTTCCGTCGAGGAGCGGACGCCGCCGAAGCGGCGCCCTTTTGCTTTGGATCGTCGAGCTGGATAAACGAGGAGTCGGGCTGTTGCCCGTTGGTCTCCTTGGGCTTATCGGGCATTACCGTCACCCTTGCCGCGCTTGGTCAGCACGAAGACGGCGATGAGCGCAAGGCCAATCACGCCGGCGGCGATGCCAACGATGGCGAGCGGGTTGGTGCCCGTCTCCTGCTCGGAAGCACCAGAGGACTTCTTAGCAGTGGTCGTGGAAGCAGCGCCCGTATCGGACTTGGAATCGGACTTCTTGTCGGACTTGCTGTCCTTCTTCTCAGACTTCTTCTCATCCTTCTTGTCGGACTTATCGGAGCCCTTCTTGTCGGACTTGTTTTCCTTGGTCTCGGTCTTGGTCGACACCGTCGTCTTGGTCACCGGCTTCTGACCCGGGGCGATAGCGCCGCCGGCCTGCGGGCCCTTAGAGCCGGAACCAGCGCCGGAACCCGTACCAGCGCCCGTGCCGGTACCAGTACCAGAACCGCTGCCGCCGCTGGAGCCAGAACCGCCATTGTCACCAGAATTGGTGGCATTCTTGGTCCACTTGGCATACAGCGTCAGATCGGCCGTCACCGGCGTACTGAAGTCATACGCTTGCGTGCACGCCTCATCGGTATACCAACCGCCGAAGGTATAGCCCTTGCGACGCGGTTTTACAGCAGGCTCCGTAGCAGTTTTACCAGCCTTAATACGTTGGGAATCGAGCACAATAGAATCTGCACCATTTGCGTCAAACGAGACAGTATAGCGATTGACCTTCTGGCCATTTCCCTTAATCGCGAACAACTTGCCCGAATCGTTAGCGTAGTAGAGTGAACCATCAGAACCGACCGAAATCGACGACATGCAGTACTGCTGGTTCTCGGCCGACGGTCTATAGAGCAGCTCAGCCTCTTCGTCACCTATGCGATAGCGATAAATGCCGCCAGGATTATTGTTGGACGTAAAGTATACATAGGTATGACCATCTTGAATGGAAACCACAGGCTGTGACTTAACATCGCCGCTGCCCGTAAAACCACTTGCAGAAGAATCCTCGCGGATGAAGTTACCGTCTGCCTTATAAATTGAATAATCGACCGTAAGCGTATCGGCGTCGATAATTGCAAGCTGACCATAGTGGCTCGTAAGACTGTTTTGGGGACCGCCCATAAAGGACTCAATCGACGTGCCGCCAACTACAATCTTACCGTTGACAAACACGGGTGTAGAGGTCGAGCTGCTGCCAAACGTAACTTTACCCAGTTCTGAAAGGGCCCCATCATTAGCGATAGCAATTTTATGGAGCGTGCCATCGGCACTCACAACGTAAGCAGTAGCCCCATCAACAAGCACGTTCGCGCGAACGCGATCGGCGATCTTAAGCTTTGCTACGGTCTTTCCAGTCGAAGGATCAACCGTGCTGACAGTGCCTGAATCATCCGCGATAACGCCATAGTCGCCCGAGAACGCCATGCCAGCCCAGTAATAGCCCTTGCTGTTTTCATTCTTGTGCTGCCACATGACTTTACCGTCAGAAATACGAACACAAAGCAGGTAGCCGTCACTCGAGTCAATCCAATCGGCCGAAGCGGTACCAAAATAGGCATAGCCATCGCGAACCGAAACAGAAGCAAGCGACTGCTGCGCGCCATCGGGACCGGCCGGCAACCCATCGGTAACCCAAACCGTCGCAAGCACATCAACCGTTAAGGCCTGAAGACGACCGCCTGAAAGCGGAACAAGCACAACACCATTGGTATATACCATGCGTGAGGTGGAATCAATTGCAGCAGCCAAAGGTGACTCTAGAACGGTCTTGCCCGTCTCGACATCCTTTTTGAGCAATTTAGAACCAACTGCCACATAGAGATAGTCACCGATCAGCAACGCATCGGAAACACCCTTATTGCCGTCCGCACGCGTCTTAAGCTCGCTTACCCATTTCTCATCTGCATCCTTAGTGGGCACAGGTGCGTCGGTAACCTTGTCGGCACTTGTAAAGCCCGACCAGTCGCTATCCCAGTTAGGGCGTGCAGCGCTCGGATTAAGAACAACGTTGTCGACACCGGGCAAAGTATCCCCAGGGGCGTAAGCCCAAACGACCTTATCGCCCGACTTAAGCACGTAGTCGTTATCGAGTTGAGTTCCAGGAACGCCGTTGACAAAGAACGACCAAGCGCCGGACAGCTCGGTACCATCAAGCGGAGAAACGAGGCTATGGACACCCCAATAGCCGAATTGGTCGTACATCTTGGACTCGATGCCAAGGGCGTCGAAATAGGTAGCGGAGGCATCCTTGATCGACGTGCCCTTAACAAACACCTGGGTCGACGGGCTCGTCCAACGCTGAGCCATCCCGGCCTTTTTGCCAATAATCTCCATCGTGACGGAAACCTGCTCGGGCGCGGGGTCGCCGTACTTCGAGTAGCACCAGACGACGGAGTCGCCGTCCTTGAGCGTGTAGCCGCCCGCGCCGGCGTCGGAGGCGCTGCCGTTGACGAACAGCTGCCAGTAAGCGCCGGTCGCCGAGTCGTAGGCGAGCGTGCGGCCGGAGTCGAAGGGCGACGTGATCGAGTTGAGTGCCCAGCCCCAGCTGCCGTTGGGGTTGTAATCGGCCTTGAGGCCGGCACGCTTGAACAGCTGCTCGGAGAGGTCGGCCGCGGTCGAGCCCTCCTTCAGCGTGATCCGCTGC
>CABVCF010000082.1 GCA_902496775.1 uncultured Collinsella sp. | reverse complement strand
GGGGGTGGGGGCTATGTTCTGGCTCCCCGCCGGCCGCCCGGGGCCTTTTGGCCCCGGGCGCTGCCAGCGTGCCTAGCGCTTACGGATACCCCAGACCAGGGCTCCGACGCCGGCCATGGCGATGACGAATGCCATGAGCAGTGCAGCGGCCTGCTGGTCACCCGTGGTGGGCAGGAAACCCTTGACCGTCTTGACGATGTTCGTCACGGTCTTGGGTGTGCCGGGATCGGGCGTCGGCACGGGCGTCTCGGGCTTCTTGTACGTGTTGTTGAACACGATACCCTCGACGCTCTTATCGCCCTTGGCAAAGGCGACATTCGCCTTGAGGTTGCCCTCGCCGCCGTCGACCACGTTGACGGTCGCGGTAAAGACGGACTTGTCGTAGGTTATACCGGCCTCGTCGCCCTTGACCTCGCTGATGGTGTAGACGTACGTACCGGGCTCGCTGTACTCGAACTTGTCGAAGTTGATCTTACCGTCGGCATCGTTGGTGACGGCGGACTCGATGCCCTCGCCAACGAGCTTAAAGCTGAACTCGTCCTTCTTGAGCTCGCGTCCCTCGAGCACCTTGATGGCGCCGATGGAGACCTGCGTGGGCATGGCGTGATACTTGTTGGTAAAGCCAGCCGACTCGGTGGTTCCCTCGAGCTTGTGCGTCGCGGTCAGCGTACCGTCGCCGTTGTCGGAAACGGTGGTCACGACGGTGTAGGTCGTGCCGTCATAGGTGACGCCCTTGTACAGGCCGAGCGCGTTGGGGCAAGCCTCGCGCAGCGTGTACGTGTGCGTGCCGGGCGCCTCGTAGCGGATCGGGCTCAGTGTCACAGTGCCGTTGGCGTCGTTGGCGCCGCTTGCGACAACCACGTCGTCCTCGAGCAGATCAAACGTGAACTCGCCAGCTGCAAGGTCGCGTCCGGTCAGACGCTTGACCGTCTTGACCTGATCGGTCACGGAAGAATCGGTAGGCGCCACGCTGTAGGTGTTGGTGAACGTGAAGGCAGCACCGTCGTCGCCTTCGCGCTTGACGCTCAGATGTCCGGTGCCGTCGTCAGTCACGGTATAGGAAACCTTGCGCGTGGCGTTGGCGTCGTTAGTCACGCCAGGGGCGCTGCCGGTCTCGGTTACCGTGTACGTAAAAGTGTGCGAGCGCGGAGCGGTGGGGGCCGCAGGCTCGGGCTCGTCGGCGTTGGCGTCAGCGTCGGCCTCTTCAGCTTCGGTCTCGTCAGCCTCGTCGGCCTCGGCCTCGTCAGCTTCGTCCGCCTCGGCCTTATCGGTCGCATCGTCCGCCACGCCCAGGGCGCGGTTGAGGTCCTCGAGCGTAAAGTGGATCTTGCCAAAGTCCACGTTGCCGGCCGCGTCGTTGGTTGCGGTCGTGCGCTCGGGCATCGGGGCACCAGCCTCGTCGGCGGTCACGGTAAAGGTGAACTTACCCGTGATGTCGGCCGGGGCCAGGCCCTCGGCAACCTGGAGCTTCTTAGTACCGGTGAGCGCGGCATCGACGGCCTCGGCGCCGTAGACGTTCTCGAACAAGGGCTCGACGCCGCCGTAGTCGACCGTTGCCGTCAGGGTACCGTCACCGTTGTCGACGACGATAACCTTAAAGCCAAAGCTCCACGTTGTAGCGGAAACGCCATTTGGCAGCCCGAATAAATCTTCGTAGGCCGTGTAGTTAATGGTCCAGGCAAGCTTGCCGTCCTTATCGGTACGATGGGCAAGCCCAGCAGACTCAAGATCGGCAAGCATCTTGGTGTCGTAGTGCAGAGCATCAAAGCTCACGTGCCCGCCGATATTGGGCTTGAGATTTTCATAACCCACAAGCTCACCCTGATAGGCGATACCGAACCAGAACTCGCCGTCGACCATCGGGCGACCGGTCAGGGTCTTGGCGGCAACGACCTGAGCAGCGGTGCCACCAGGCGTGTTGGTCGTAGCGCTATAACTGTTGACGAACGGAACCACGGCGCTCTCGACCGCAGCCGCGCCGGTCTTGTACTCGGTCACCAGCGTGCCCTCGGAACCGCCGGAGACGGTCGTCGTGGCGGTGAGCGTACCGGCGGTGTCGTCGGCGATGGCGATCGTCACGGTGCGGACAGCGTCGTCGTAGGTGTAACCCGGCTGGCCGTCGTTCTTCTCGGCCACGGTGTACGTAAAGGTCTTGCCGGCATCAGCCTGCGTAAATTTGACCTCATGGCCCGCCAGGATGTCAATCTGACCGACCGTTCCCTCTATCGTTGCAGGGGACTCGAAGTTGTTGGCCCCGGGAAGCAGGCCAAGTGCGCGAGCCGAATCATCGTCGGCGGGCGTCACGGTAAAGGTGAACTGCCCCTCGGTCATGGGACGTCCGTAGAGGGTCTTGCTGAGCTTGAGGCCGCCGGCCGCGGCGTAATCGAGCTCAGTGCGGTACGTGTTGGTAAAGCGTCCGTTTTCCTTCTTGGTGACGTTTGCGGTCAGGTTGCCATCGCTGTCCTCGGTCACGGTCACTTCGGCGGTTGCGACATGCGCGTCATACGTCATACCGACCGTGCTGCCCGCGTTCTCGCGAATCTCGTACTTATAGGTTCCGGCGGCAGCGTAGTGAATCTTGCCGAACTTGATGGCGGCGATGCCGTCCTTCGCGTCCTTCTTGCTCACGGTTACGGTTGCGGGATCGGGCAGCGGGGCGCCTTCGGGGGCGGTGATGGTAAAGCTAAACTCGTCCCCATCCGTCCAGTCGCGGCCGCTGATGACCTTGCTCAGGTCAAAGTCGAGCTCTGCATCGAGCGGGGTTACGCTGTAGGTGTTCTTGAACTCGGCGGGCTCGGTACCTTTCAGGACATGCTCGGCCTTGAGGGTGCCGTCGCCGTTGTCCGTGATGGTGGTCTCGATGGTGTACTTGGCGTCGCTGTAGGTGACGCCCTTGCTGGTGGTTCCGCCCTTGGCCTCGCGCAGCGTGTAGGTGTGCTTACCAAGCTTGTCGTAGGCGATCTTGTCCATGGCGATCGTGCCGTCGGCAGCGTTGGTGCCCTTGGCGACAACCTCGTCGCCCTCGACCAGCTCAAAAGAGAACTCGCCGGCAGCAAGCTCACGCCCGGTCAGGACCTTGTTCGCGGTGATCTGGTCGGTGACGCTCGTCTCGACAGGCGTCACGTTATAGGTATTGGTGAACGTAAATGCCACATCGCCGTCCGGCTTGCAGGATACGCTCAGATTGCCCTTGCCGTCATCGGTCACGGTGAAGGAAACCTCGCGCGACAGCTTGGCGTCGTTGGTCACGCCAGCGACCTCGCCGGACTCGGTCACGGTATAGGTAAAGGTGTGCTCGCGCTTCTCGGGCTTCTCGCCCAGAGCCTTGTTAAGGTCGTCGAGCGTAAAGGTAATCTTGCCAAAGTCGACCTTGCCCTTGGCATCATTGGTCACGCTCGCATTCGCGGGCATGGGTGCGCCCTCTTCACCGGTCACGGTAAAGGTGAACTTGCCGGCAATGTCAGCCGGGGTCAAGCCGTCGGCGACCTGCAGGTTCTTGATGCCCGCAAGCGATGCCTCGGTAGCATTCGTGGTGTAGGCGTTCTTGAACTCGATGCTCTTGACGTCCTTGGCGTCCTTCAGCTCGTGCCTGGCAACCAGCTGGCCCTTGCCGTTATCGGCGATGGTCGTCACGATGGTGTAGACCGCGTCATCGTAGTCAATACCGCCGGCGTTGCCCTTAACCTCATGCAGCTTGTAGGTGTGCTGGCCGATCTCGGTGTACTTGATGGCACTGAACGTCACCTTGCCGTCGGCGGCGTTCTTAACGGTCTCGACAGGCTTAACTTCCTTGTCAATGATTTCGAGCAGCTCAAAGCTGAACTCGTCGGCCGTAAGGTCACGCCCGGTCAGAGACTTGGTCACGGTAATCTGGTCGGTGACGCTGGACTCAACAGGATTCGTGGCGTAAACGTTCTTGAACTCGGTCTCGCCCGAGGTCACCTTCACGCCAGCGCTCAGCTCACCCTTCTTGTCGGGCGTTACCGTCACGGTGATCTCCGCGACGTTCTTGCTGTAGGCGATGCCGTCAATCGTGGTCCCGGCATGCTTTTCACTGACCTTGTAGACGTACGTGCCAGGTTCGGTGTATTCGATCGTGCCGAAGTCGATGGCAGCCTTGCCCTGGTCCAGGTCAGCCTTGCGCACGGTCGCAGTCCTAGCCGCAGGCATCGGGGCGCCGCTCTCGGATGTCAGGCCAAACTCAAACGCGTCAGCATTCGTCCAGTCGCGACCCTTGAGCACCTTGGTCAGGCCAAAGCTGGCCTTGGTGTTCACCATTGCCGGCGTCATGTCATACGCAAAGCTAATCTTGCCGTTGTTGCCCAGGTAGGAATTGACATGCGTCGCGGTCGCCTTGGCGGACACGTTGTTCCACTTGGGATTGAGAACGTCAGTCGCGGTACCAGTGTTGTTGCCTCCCACACTCTCCTTGGTGGTGTGGAGCTCGTCGATAAAGGCTAGGCGCGCGGTTCCCACGCTAAACGAAAGGTTGCCGTCCTCGTCAGCAACAATAGCGCCGTCAAACTTCGCTGCGTCGCCGCCGACAAACTCGATGACAGCAGTGGCGGGCTTGGCCTCGCCGTTCGAGCCCCGCTCCTCAAACTCATCCTTGTAGTAATAGGTGCCGGTATCTGCCAGCGAATTCTTTGCAGGCTGCGTGCAGTCCTTGTCCGTGTAAATAGGGGTCTGTTTCTGGAAGTAGTAGTAGCGGTTGGTGTCGGCCGGCTCAAAGGTCGCAACCGTATCACCCAGCGCACCACCGCTCCACTTGTTCGCGTAGAAGCTCACGGTCTTGGTGCCGTCAACGACAGTCGTATTATGCTCGATGTAGTTCTTGAGCCCTGCTACCTTCTCGGGCGTAAACAGGTTGTCAAGTGCGGCGCTCTTCACGCTCGAGGCATACTTCACCTGAATGGGCTTAACGTTGTCGACCGAAAGCTTGCCGTCTACGGTCTTAAAGTGACTCAGCGGAATCAACGACGCAGGAATATTGACCGTTACGATATCGCCCTTCTGGGGATTGTCATCGCCGGCGCGCTGCACGGTAATGAGCAGGTCTTTTGCCTTGCCGGCGAACTCGTAGGTGTCGGTATTGGTCTCTTTGTTGACCGTCTTGCTCGCCTTGGTAAACGGCGTGCCGTTGATGACGACTTCGGCAAATCCGTCGACCTGCATAAAGTCGCCTAGCTCGTCGGTAAACGTGATGTAGCCGGACTTGGTCTCGTCGTAGCCCTTATGGATTTCGGTCGGATAAGGCGGCTCCGATGTGATGGCCTGAGAGATGTCATCGAAGACCTTCTTGAGCTCTTCGGCATTGGTCGCCGACTTATAGTAGTCGGAGTTTTCCGCACGCGTGCCGTGAGCGTTCCATGCCGTGGCATTGGGATAGTTGCTCGAAACGGCCTGCATGAACTTGTTTTCTTGGCTTGTATTCGAATCTTGGATACTGGCGCTGGGGTTCGCACCGTCAAAGATGCCGATGGTATAGACGGCAGCCTTGCTGCCCTTCATATTCTTGGCAGCCGTCACAGCATCGTTGGCGACGCCAGGGTCAAACTTGTCAACTTTCGTTGGCGTGCCGTCGGTAAAGAACACAACAATCTTCTTGGCGTCCGCGCGACCAGAAGTGATGCCCTCGGCCAGTTCTAGACCATAGTCGGCACGCGTGGCGCCGGCAGGCTTAATAGCCTTAATTGTTTTCTTAAGATCAGTCACGCCGGGGCCGGAGCAATCGGTCAGGCCCGACATCACCTGCGAGTAGTTGTAGGTGTAGCCGTCAGCGCGATAGGTATCATTACCGACCTTTTTGGTCGTATCTCCCGAAAACTTAACGATAGCAACCTTATGTTGCCTATCCACGCCCTCGATACCCTCGTTTTGCTTGGCAATAGTATCGATAAAGCTATAGGCAGCGTTCTTCAGAGCTGTAATGCGCTTAGTGTTGTCGGTATCGCCCATAGCGCGATCCATTGAGCCAGAAGCATCCAGCACCATCACGATGTCGAGCGGCGTGGTAACCGTCACGGTTGAATTAGACGTCGAGGACATGGCCGAAAGTGTAGTCAGAAAATCCGACTCTTCGTTTTCCTCGGTTGCCTTGACCGTCTTGTCGGTCCAGATTCGGCCGACGTTTTGGGTCGTTACCTTATTGCCACCGTGGCCTGCCGCCCAGATTTCCCAGCGACCGCTGGTATCGGGGTCGACAACCTTTCCGGCCATTGTCGGTCCGTCCATTCCGGTGCTGGACCTGGCGTTGGCCTCGGGCAGCATGGCAAATGCTGCAGCCGGCAACACCAGCACTACGGCCAGTATCACCGCCAAGAGACCCCTCGTGTACTTACTCATCGCGTCTCCCTTCTCGCAGGCTCAGACCTTGCATCAGCCTAAAGTTACGGAATAAGACGCAATTAGGGCAGGTGACACATGTTCCAGATTCGGTTTTGGGCGTGAGACAAATGTCTCACCAAAGTTGAGACACGAGCGTTTTCGCAGGAAAACGGGTGCGACTCGGAGCCATCAGGCAAAAATGATCCGTTTTCCTCCGCCCTTGGGGGATCAATGGCTGTTACCGATATGATGCCATTTCAAAACTATGCCGGTTTACTACGATAAAAAGAAGGCGTCCGACCACGCGTGGCTTTTTCGCAAAGCTGCAAGCCGTCTACCTGCGGTTTTGGTTTTGCCACATGCGGTGTGGTTAGGAGTAGGCGATTTGTCGTAGTAAACCGGCATAGTTTTGTTCGCGGCGGCTCCACCGCGCGTTTAAGCGCGGGGCCGGTGGGGCATTTTTGCCCCACCGGCCCTATTCCAGCTCTATTCCGGCTTGGTTTCTACCGTGGGGGTCTTGTCCGCTGCGACTGGGGTGCGGGCGGTGTCCATAGTCAGGCAGTGCTTGGGGCAGCTCTCGATGCACTCACCGCACACCACACAGGCATACGGGTCGATCGACCACGTTCCACCCTTGCGATCGACCGCGAGCGCGCCCGCCGGACAGCGACGCGCACACATGCCGCAGCAGATACACACGTCCATGTCGTTGACGACATGTCCGCGCAGGCGCGCAGGCGCCGCGAGCTTCTCCTGCGGATAGCACACCGTTACTGGCCGCTTGACCATAGAACCCAAGGCCGTCTTGGCAAATGTCAGCAAACTCATGCCGCGCCTACCTTTCCGTGCAGCTAATGCAGGGGTCGATGGTCAGGATAATCATGGGCACATTGGCAATGAGCACGCCCTGCAGCGCATGCGTCAGACCCGCCAGATTTTGCGACGTCGGCGTGCGCACGCGGAAACGGTCCAGATTTTTGGTGCCGTTGCCGCGCACATAGTAATACGCCTCGCCGCGCGGTTGCTCAATCACAACCTCGCCGCGCGCGCCGTCGGCCGGCGTGAGCTTGGTGCGCCCGCCGATACCGTCATGCGGGATCTTGCCCACAAGCTCCTTAATGATGTCCATGGCCTGCGTAACCTCGGCACAACGCACCTGGCAGCGGGCATAGCAATCGCCATCGATAGCAACGATGGGCTCAAACGCAGCCAGATCCGCATAGGCACCGTCGCCGAACATGCGCACGTCGTAATCCACGCCCGAGGCGCGGCCGAACGGGCCGACCATCGAAAGCTCCAGCGCGTCCTTCTTGCTGATCACGCCCACGCCATGCAGGCGCTCGCCGCAGCTATTGTCGTCCAAAAACGTATGCACCAGGGCCTCGTAGTCAGGACGCATGGCATCGAGCGTCTGGACAATGCCCACCAGCTCGGAGTCCTCAATGTCGTGCTTAAGGCCGCCGATCTCGTTAATCGACAGAATCACGCGCCCGCCGCAAGTGCTCTCAAAAATCTTGAGTATCTGCTCGCGCAGGGTCCATGACCGATAGAACAGCGCCTCGAAGCCAAAGGCGTCGGCGAGCAGGCCCAGCCACAGCAGATGCGAGTGAATGCGCGAAAGCTCGTGCAGAATGGTGCGGATATACTGCACGCGACCAGGCACCTCGATGCCGAGCATGCGCTCGCAGGCGCTGGCATAGCCGCAGCTGTGGCCCACGGCGCAGATGCCGCAGATGCGCTCGGCGATGTAGCCAAACTGATGCATGTCGCGCTTTTCGGTGAGCTTCTCGAGCCCGCGGTGCACAAAGCCGATCTGAGGAATTGCCTCGATGACGCGGTCATCCTCGATCACCAGGTCCAGATGAAGCGGCTCGGGCAGCACCGGGTGCTGCGGGCCAAACGGAATAACGGAGCGATGTGCCATGGACCTTACGCCTCCTTTTTCTGCTTGTCGCGGGCGACCTTGGCGGCAAGCGCCGCGCGGACCTTGGCCGCTTTCTCGGGATCCATGGCGGCGAGCTTTGCCTCCATCTCGGCGGCCTTGAGCGCGGCCTTCGCAGCAGCCTCATCGTGCTGAGCATCGGAGCCGGCAGCCGCAGCGGGCTGAGCAGCGACGCCCGCGGCGTCGCCGGCGCTCGCCGCAGCCGAAGCATCGCCGGCGCTCGCAGCGCCCTCCCCTGCAGCAGCCGCAGCAGCGGCGGCCTTTTCGGCAGCGGCCTTGCGCGCCTTGGCTTCGGCGGCGGCACGGACCTTCATGGCCTTCTCGCGCGCGGCCTTCACCTCGGGCGTGATAACGCTCATGGGCTCGGCAGTCGAGACCTGGTAGAAAAAGCCCTTAAAGTCGATCTGCATGTCGGTGATGGCAAGCCCAAACAGGTCGTGCGCCTCGTTCTCAAACGGAAATACCGCCGGATAGTACGAGCTGATGGACGGAATCTCCTGGTACTGATCAATTCCCTCAACCACCAGGTTCTCGATCGCATAGCTGCCGTCCTGTGCAATATGCTCCTGAGCGGCACGAACGTTGATAAACGTATAGAGCAGGCGATACAAGCCGTCGTCCACACAGCGCTCGGCGTGCATTTGCACAAAGCGCGCGCCGACGCCCTTGAGCACCTGAACATGCGGCAGGAGCTCGTCGATCCCGACGGTGGTATAGATAGCCTTTTGCATTACTTGGCCTCCTTTGCAGCGGCGG
>CABVCF010000081.1 GCA_902496775.1 uncultured Collinsella sp. | reverse complement strand
CGATGTGCTCGGCAGGTTCAAAAAAGTCTACTCACTTGTATCTGAGACGCACCAGGTTGGCAAAAACCGCCGCGAAAGGGCCCCTGGTCCCTTCGCGGCGGTCATACGCCTCTGATTTTGCGACGATTTTGCCCGCTTGTTACTCGCTGTAGCGGGTGGCTATGGCGGCTCGTACCATGCCGGTGCTCATGAGGTAGGTCACCAGGAAGTAGCCACCGTATGCTGCCAGGAAGATTGCACAGGTGAGGCCCACGGTGCCGCCGATGCTCATATTTCCGAAAATGCTCACCAGCTCGATGATCACCTTAAGTGCCACAAAGGAGTGCGCCAGGCCCACTGCCAGCGGGAACAGGAAGAATACCGCTTGCTGTGCCATCACCGAATGGCGAATCTGGCGGTCGTCGCAGCCGATCTGTGCCAGCACACGATAGCTGCGGCTGCCGTCGGCCACGTTGGAGAGTTGCTGAATCGACAGAATCGCCGCGCATGCAACGACCAATACAAAGCCGATGTAGATGGCTAGGTAGCTAATAAGACCGTTCATTTGCGCTGCTTGCGCGTACATCTCGGAGCGTGTGATGAAGGTTCCCCACGACCCCGGCTCCTTGCCGTCAACGAGCAGATTGTCGAGCACAGTGTATTTAATGCTCTCGTCTGCCTCGGTCGTATCCATCCCCTGTTTGTAGTTAACGAGCAGACTACTGGAATACGGCTGCAGATTAAGTTGGGACAACAGCTCGTCGGCAACGACGACGGTACCCCCATTACTGCCCATCGCCGAGTTGGCGATGGCCGCCGTATCTTCGTCCGACTTATCGGTTGCGGGCTTGAGCGTATGCCCGCCCAAGGTAAGGGCATGGCCGCCAGCCATATACTTGGTGTACAGGTCGACCAGCTCGCCGCCCATATCACACGTGAGCAGATACTGGTCGTGACCGATGTGCACCGGCTCCTTGCCCATCATCTGGCGCAGTTTGTTGTACTGACTTGCCGGCGTCACAGACAGGCCCGTCATGTCGGCATTGCTACCCCC
The DNA here is from genome assembly GCA_902496775.1 of uncultured Collinsella sp. Lineage (GTDB taxonomy): Bacteria > Actinomycetota > Coriobacteriia > Coriobacteriales > Coriobacteriaceae > Collinsella. The sequence continues at coordinate 8,592 of CABVCF010000081.1, read as the reverse complement.
GAACGCCTTGGGAAGCTTTTCGCCCATGGTCTTGCACATCTCACTTGGGGTCACCGAAGGATCCGAGCCGCCAAGCGGGTAACTCAGATACGAATCGATCTGCACATGTTCGCCGGCAACATCGGCGATATTGACCTTCTTGCCGGTCTCGTCGTTGTTGTCTGCCGACTTGCCTTTAATACCGTCTGCAACGTTATCGGGGTCGATACGATCGCCGTGCCATGCGGAGTACAAATCTACCGTTGTATCAGCCAGCACCATGCGATCGGCCTCAGACGGATTGACATACTCTTTGTAGTAGTCGAGCGTATCGGGCGCGTAATAGATATACGTCTGCGACATGTCGGCCGGATTATAGCGCTCCAGGTTTTCGTTCATCACGTTGGCAATCGACATACCGCACGTCACCGAGGTGATGGCCAAAAACAGGAGCATCGCGATGACGCCCATCGAAAAGCACACCGTGTTGGCCTTGGCCGCAAGCTGGCGCACGGTAAACATGTTGAGGCCGCGCCAATACACGCCGCGTAGGCTCTGCAGCAGCTTGATGAGCATGCCCGAGAGTCCCCAGAACAGGGCAAAGGTGCCCACGGTAGCCATAGCGGTTGTAATACCAAACTGGTTCATGGCCTCTTGCAGCTTGCTGTCCGTCGCGGTTAGCGGGAACCCATCACGTAGCAGACGGTAATAGGCCACGCCCACAAGCACCACGCCCACGGCAAAGATGGCAATCGAGATCCAGGGGTTGCGTGTCTTGATGCTCTCGTTGCGACGCTCGGCACCCATAAGCTCGATGAGTTTAGTACGACGCACAGCGCGAAGGTTCAGCAGTAGCGTGAGCACAAACATTACGAGCATGCAGGCAAGGGTCAGGTTGAACGCATGCACCGAGAAAAAGAAGTGGAAATTGGCGATCTGTGTCTTAAAGAGCGAGGCCGTAAAGAACGTCATGAGCTGGGAGAGTCCCACACCCAGCACAATGCCGGCGACAAAGGCCACGACCGAAACGATCACCGTCTCGAGCGCCATAATCGTGGCGACGCGCCCGCGCCCCATGCCGAGCACCTGGTACAGGCCAAACTCCTTCTTGCGGCGTTTCATGATGAAGTTATTGGCATACACCATTAAAAAGGCCATGACACCGGCCAAAAAGTACGTCAGGTTGCCGAGCATGCTGCCCATAACCTGCGCCAAGCCCTTTTCATCGATGCCGGCGATGTCGACCTGCATCGAGATGGTGTTAAAGGCATAGAAGACCGTGACGCCCAGGGTGAGCGTCAAAAGGTAGACGAGGTAGTCGCGGCCGGCGCGGCGGACGTTGCCCCAAGCGAGTTTACAGAGCATCGGAGCCCTCACCGCCCATCATGGCAACGACCTCCATAATGCGGTCGAAGAACTCTCGGCGGTCGGTGTCGCCGCGGCGCAGCTCGGTGAAGATCTTGCCGTCGCGGATAAACAGCACACGGCTCGTGTAGCTGGCGGCAAAGCTGTCGTGCGTGACCATGAGCACGGTGGCGCGCAGGCGGCGGTTGAGGGCCTCTAGGCTCTCGAGCAACAGGCGGGCGCTTTTGGAGTCGAGGGCGCCGGTAGGCTCGTCGGCCATGATCATGGTGGGGTCGGTGACGAGCGCGCGAGCCGCGGCAACGCGCTGCTGCTGGCCGCCGGACATCTGGTAGGGATACTTGTCGAGCACCTGACTGATGGACAGGCGCGCTGCCACATCCTGCACGCGGGTCGAGATCTCTGCCGAGTTTGTGCGGGCAATGGTGAGCGGCAGGGCGATGTTCTCGCGTGCCGTGAGCGTATCGAGCAGGTTGGAGTCCTGGAAGATAAAGCCCAGCTCCTCGCGGCGGAACTGCGAAAGCTTAGCCTGCTTCATGCGTGTTACGTTCTGCCCGTTGATGCGGATCGTGCCGCTCGTGGCGCTATCGATGGTCGACACGCAGTTGAGCAACGTCGACTTGCCCGAGCCCGAAGCGCCCATGATGCCAACAAATTCACCGCGGTTGACGGTAAAGCTGACGTCGTTGAGCGCACGGGTCACGTTGCCCAGCGCTCCATATACCTTTTCGAGATGCGCGACCTCCAGTACCGGGGTCGCCATGTGCGTGGTTTGCATACCGAGTCCTTTCTTGCGATTAGTCTACGGCATCTATAGTCGCAAGAAGACGAGTCGGCTACCATCGATATGGCTTACGCTTGCCTTACCGTTGTGTAAGGTAGGGCAGCCAGCCTGCCGCGTGTTGATATTGAGAGAGGACTCCTGTTGAAGACTGTTCATGTTGCCGCTGGGATCATTCGCAAGGATGGATCTGACGAGCTGCTTGCCGTGCAGCGCGGCTATGGCAACATGCAGGGACTTTGGGAGTTTCCCGGTGGCAAGCTCATGCGCGGCGAGTCGCCCGAGGACGCCGTACGCCGCGAGCTCATGGAAGAGCTGCAGGTAAAAGTCACCAACCTGCGCGATTTCTACACCGTTGAGTATGACTACCCCGATTTTCATCTCTCCATGGAGTGCTACTACTGCTCGCTCGCCGATGAATCCGATGAGCCCCAGAAACACGACCGCCAGCTCGATATCCGCTGGATTCCGCGCACCTCGCTTGCCACGGTGGAATGGATGCCCGCCGACAAAGGGCTTATCGATGCTCTGATTGAGTTGAAGGAAGATCGGCTTGAGGCCAACGGCGCCGCCAACGACGCCGAGGCCGCCACGACCGACGAGCCCGCCACCAAACCCAAGCGCGCACCTAAGCGCCGCAGCAAAAAACGTCCCAAGCCCGGTCTGCTCGACGGCATCGACACCTCGGACCTCTCCGCCGACGAGCGTGAGCTCGTGCGCCGTCGCGCCGCCATCAAAAAGTCCATGAAGGGCAACAAGCGCGCCAACACCAAACCCGAGCTACTCGTACGACAGCGCCTGCGCGCAGCAGGCCTTACGGGCTATCGCTTGGAATGGAAGGTTCCCGGCAAGCCCGATATCGCCTTTCCCGGGCGCAAGATCGCCATCTTCGTCAACGGCTGCTTTTGGCACCGCTGCCCCAAGTGCAACCCGAGCCAGCCCAAGCGCAACGTTGAGTTTTGGGAGGCAAAGTTCCGTCGCAACGTCGAGCGCGACCGCGCTGCCATCAACGCACTTACCCAAATGGGCTGGACGCGCATCACCATCTGGGAATGTGAGCTCAAAAAGGACCGCATCGACGCCACCATGGAAAAGGTCATCGAGCAGGTGCGCGCCGCAGAGCCGCAGCGCTAGGAGCGAGCCGTCCACACGCCCCACACAGGCGAGCCACATCCACGTCACAAACCTTAGAAAGCCCTTAAGCTCAAAACCTTTCAAGAGTGTTACTCGATACCTCTGACCTGCAGTTTCATCGTAACATCAAACCAGGTTAAGCCTTTCTTTAGCGCTTCTTTGCAGCAGCCGCGGCATAATACTGCCAACGCACGGGACCTAGCAGCACACCCCGTGCGCAACCTTTTGGTGGACATCGAGGAGGCCGCATAAGCATGCATTCTTCCAATGACGCAGCACAGCAGCCATCCCTAAAACATGCAGACCTTTTCTCCTTCCCCCCGACACAGAGAAACGGCCTCCTCGACTCCCCCACCACAAAAGCAAAACGCTCAACCGATCAGAATCTCAACCTGCGAGCATCCTTCGAAAAGCTCCAAGCAGCCCTAAACAAGTCATTCCCCAACCAAGCCCGGGCATACTAGCCCCTCATCAACAAAGCGCCCCTCGCGCCCCACCCCTTTCCGCCCCAACGCCACAAGGGCGACGACCTCGAGTAGGTCAACCTGGGAGGGACGAGGGCTTAGTTCCCCAATCTTTCCGCAGGGGGCAAAAAGCCTCGCCGCACGAAGTGCGCAGCGAGGCTTTTTGCATGCCCGAGGACGATTGGGGAACTAAGCCCTCGTCCCTCCCCGGGATATATAGCGAGTCGGAGTACCCTTGCTGTTACTCTGCTTTGCCCACGGAGTTGAGGTTGGTCATGCGGATCTTAACCAGCTCGGTGATCTCACGCATGCCCTCCTTGGCCGGCTTCTTGGGATCGAAGCAGGCGGGGTTCTCAGCCATGTAGGCCATGAAGCCCTTGGTGTAGGCCTGACGCAGCTCGGTGGCGTAGTTAACCTTGCAGATGCCGTTCTTCACGGCCTCGGCGACCTGCTCATCGGGCACACCGGAGGTGCCGTGCAGAACCAGCGGCACGTCGACGGCGTCGCGGATGGCCTTGACCACGGACTGCTCGATGTGCGGATCGCTCGTGTACACGCCGTGGCTGGTGCCAACGCCAATTGCGAGGGAGGTGCAGCCGGTACGCTCGACGAACTCCTTGGCCTCGGCCGGATCGGTGTAGGGGCTCTCGCCCTCAACCGCAGGACCGTCGTCCTCCTTGCCGCCAACCTTACCGAGCTCGGCCTCGACGGGCACGCCCATGGCGCGGCCAGCGTCGGCGACGGACTTGGTCAGGGCAATGTTATCCTCGAAGGACTCGTGCGAGCCGTCGATCATGACGGAGGTGTAGCCGGTGCGGAAAGCCTGCATGCAGCGGTCATAGCCGTCGCCGTGATCGAGGTGCAGGGCAACGGGCACGGAAGCGCGCTCGGCGGCAGCCTTGACCATGCCGTAGAAGTAGTCCAGACCAGCGGTCTTGATGGTGCCCGGGGTGGTCTGCATGATGACGGGGGACTTGGTCTCCTCGGCAGCGGCCAGAACGGCCATAACAAACTCGAGGTTCTCGACGTTGAACGCGCCAACGGCGTAATGACCGGCCTGAGCGTCCTTGAGCATCTTTTCGGTGGTAACAAGTGCCATGAGCGTTTGCTCCTCTCCCTCGCCCGCATCTGGACATCGGGCGTAGTTGTTCACAAGGCGTTTTACCTTGCCTTTTTTCGCGCTCATTGTATGAAATTCAGCATCTTTGCATGTGCGAGATATTGAGCCCATGCAGGTCAATACAGTCGTTTTTGAAAAGTAAACGGAAGGAATTGGAGCCGAGTGGGCGTGTTCGATATTGAATTTTGAGCGTTGAGCGTCTTTCTTTTATAGAAAAGATAAGTAATCGAAAGGTGTTTTCTTACTCAAAAAGAAAATGAACGAAAATAGAGTCAACACAATTCCTGCAAATTTAGCCGAGAATGGAGCAAACATGGCCCAAGCTACCAACCGTGCCTTCGCCGATGAGCGTCGTGCCGCCATCATGGAGATGCTTGAGCATAACGCCTCGGTGCAGGTGGCAGAAATTGCCCAGACCTTTGGCGTGTCCTCTGTCACCGCTCGCGCCGACCTGGACGCACTCGCGGAGTCCGGCAAGCTGCGCCGCACGCATGGCGGCGCCGTATCGCTCCACAAGCGTCTGACTGTTTCCACGCAGGATCGCCGCATCAATGTCAACGTCGCCGCCAAGCAGGCCATCGCGCAAAGCGCCATCGAGCTCGTCAATGACGGCGACACGCTGCTCGTTGACTCGGGCACCACGGCGCTCGAGTTCGTCCGGCTCCTCGATCAGCGCGACGGCATCACCGTTATCACGGCCGACATTACCATCGCCGATTACATCGACGAAAGCATGCCCTCGGTCGATGTCGTCATGCTGGGCGGGGCGCTGCGCAAAGGTCATCGCTATCTGTACGGCCCGCTCACTATGCAAGCGCTCCAAATGGTCCACGCCGATCTTGCCGTCATGTGCCCTGGAGCTTTTGTTCCCGGCTGCGGCTTTACGACCGACTTTCCGCAGATGGCCGAGACCAAAGCGGCTATGGTCGGTGCCGCCCGTCAAAGCGTCGCCCTTATGGACGCCAGCAAGGTTAACGGACGCGGCATGTACCGCTTTGCCGAGCTGACCGATGTCGACACCATCGTGATGGACCGTGATCCCGATGGCGCCGTCGCCACCTCAATCGCCGAGACCGTCGACGACGCCCGCCCAAATCTCGTCATCGCCGGCGCTTAAACAAAAACCACCACAAAGGTGCCTGTCCCCTTTGTGGTGGTTTTGCTCGTTAAAAGCGAAATATCGCTACTTGGACAGCTCGTCGGCAAGGGCCTCGATCTGAGCGCGCGAGGCGTCGTTGAGCGAGCCCAGCACGGTCACCTTGTTCTGCGTCAGGGTGATGTCCTTCATGCCCTCGAGCTCCTTGGTCATAACCTTGGCAGCTGCAGGCGCCCAAGAGCCGGCCTCGACGAGCGCCACCGTACGGTTCTGGTAGGCGTGCTCGGCGAGCGTATGGATGAAGGTGCTCATGCACGGGAAGATCTCGCCCTGATAGGTGATGGAGGCGAGCACCAGACGGTCGTAGCGGAACGCATCCTCAACGGCCTCGGCCATGTCGTCGCGAGCCAAGTCAAAGACGGAGACCTTCTGGCCGCGAGCCTCAAGCGCTGCGGCGAGCTCCTCGACGGCAGCCTTCAGATGGCCGTACACGCTCGCATAGGCAATCGTGATGCCCTTGTCCTCGGGCTGGTAGCTCGACCAGGTGTTATAGGTGTCGAGGTAATAGCCCAGGTTCTCGGTCAGTACGGGGCCGTGGAGCGGGCAGATGATCTGAATGTCCAGGTCGGCGGCCTTCTTGAGGACGGCCTGCACGAACTTGCCGAACTTGCCCACGATACCAAAGTAGTAACGACGCGCCTCGCAGGCCCAGCCTTCCGGATCCTCGATATCGTTGGCGCCGAACTTGCCAAAGCCGTCGGCGCTAAAGAGCACCTTATCAGTGGACTCGTAAGAGAACAGCACCTCAGGCCAGTGCACGTTGGGGGCGCCGACAAAGGTCAGGCTGTGGCCGCCCAGGTCGAGCACGTCGCCCTCTTTGACGACCATCTTGCGCTCGGGATAATCGGTGCCAAAGTAGTTGACCATCATGCGGAAGGCGCCCATGCTGGCCACAATCTGCGCCTGGGGATAGCGCTCCATAAAGGCGGCGATGCCAGCGGAGTGATCGGGCTCCATGTGATGGACGACCAGGTAATCGGGCGTGCGACCGTCGAGCACGGCTTCGATGTTACCGAGCCACTCGTCGACAAAACCGCCGTCGACCGAATCGGCGACAGCGATCTTTTCGCCCAAGATAACGTAGCTGTTGTATGCCATACCGTTCTCGGACACATCGTACTGGCCCTCGAACAGGTCAATGTCGTGATCGTCGACGCCAACGTAGCGGATATCCTTGGTGATCTCCATCAGGCAAAGCCTCCTAGATAGACAAAAGAGCCCGTCTATCATAGCACTCGGCTGCATCCCAACAGCTATCTGCCGGCATCCTTACTGATTGTTATTGAAATGCGATAAATCGCCGTTTACCAGCACAAACTATGTGCGCGGTATCGCCGTGCTATGTCGAATGATGAGCTGGCCGGGAATACGAATGGCAACGGTTTTGCCCACCGTACCCGCCTCGGGAACCGCATGCTCGAACACCTCGCGCCCACGTTGATGCAAGTCAAATCGAACAGTCGTGAGCTCGTTATGTGCGACAAAGTCGTCGAGCGAGTCATCGACGCCCACCACGCTCACGTCCTCGGGCACGCGCAGACCGCTATCACGCAGCGCTGCAATGGCGCCGTTTGCCATCTGGTCGTTTGCCGCGTAAATCGCCGTCATGGCGCGGTCGTGCTCGGCCAGATACCTGCCGGCCTCGTAACCACTGTTGGCTGACCAGTCGCCCTCGAGCGGCTCTGCCGGCTCGATGTGTTTACGCTCGAGCGCATCCTGCCAACCGGCGCGACGAAATTGCTCGTCGACCGAGAACGACGGGCCACCAATATAGCGAATCCGCTCGTGTCCCAGCTCAAACAGGTGATCCATGAGCAACAGCGAGCAGCCGTAATGGTCGGAATCGACCGTGGTCACGCGCGGATGTGCGTACATGGTAACGATGACCGTGCCAATGCCCGGCAGTGGATCAAACGTCTCAAAATCGGGCGCCATGCGACTCATGCCGATGATGATGCCGTCCACGGGCAGCGCAGCCATACGACGCGTGGCCTCGGCAAGCGAAAACTCCTCGGTCTTGGACATCTCGACCAGCGTGATGGCGCAATTATGCTCGCGAGCAGCGCTGGCGATGCCGTCGATCATTGAGAGGTTACCAAACTTGGTGACATCGTTGACGCACAGGCCGACCGAATGGTAACGGCCGTCGCGCAGCGAGCGACCGGCATAACTCGGACGAAAGCCGAGCTCTTGCATAGCGGCCTGCACGCGCTGGCGCGTCTGCTCGTTGACGTTGGGCAAGCCGTTGGCGACGCGCGAAACCGTCTGCTGCGAAACGCCAGCAGCGCGGGCGACGTCGGCCATGGAGACCGGACGCGTACCTGTATCGTTGGACGGGCGCCTTGCCACAAGATCACCTTCACCCTTGCGAGATCTGAATAGCGTGAATGCCGGCCCGGGCAGAAATACATCCCGCGCCGAGGCCCGCTATCGTCGGACGCATGTTAACGTACTCTACTTTTTCTATCTGCATCTCTTCTGCTTTATAAGTCCATACGGCAGTACCGTTCACGGCTGAATTTCTACCGATTACCAGATTCTCAAAAAGTGACAAGCGATGTGTTATGAGTACGTTAACATAGCCCGTAACGTGCGG
>CABVCF010000080.1 GCA_902496775.1 uncultured Collinsella sp. | reverse complement strand
AACGTCAGATTGTCCAAATGCGGCCCGCGCAGCGTCGAGCCGTTACGGCGTTTGGTAAAACCGCGTAACTAAATACGTTCCGCGATCTCGTGGATGAGGTAGTCGGTCTTTTCCCAGCCCAGGCACGGGTCGGTGATCGACTTGCCAAAGACACCGCCGTCGACCGGCTGGTTGCCATCCTCCAAGTAGGACTCGATCATAAAGCCCTTGACCAGCTTGGAGATGGACTCGTTGCGGCGGCAGCTGTCGAGCACCTCCTTGCAAATGCGATACTGCTCCAGCGGACGCTTGCCCGAGTTATCGTGGTTGCAGTCGATGACCGCTGCCGGATTGGCATAGCCGGCGTGCTCGGTATAGCGCTCGGCCAGGCGTTCCAGGTGCTCGTAGTGGTAGTTGGGGTAGGTGCGGCCATCGAGGCCGATGTAGCCACGCATAACGGCGTGTGCGAGCGGATTGCCGTCGCACTCGACCTCCCAGTTGCGGAAGATGAAGCTCTGGTGCGCCTGCGCGGCGTAAATGGAGTTGAGCATAACGGTGGTAGAGCCGGCAGTGGGATTCTTCATACCCACGGGTACCGAAATGCCGCTCGACACCAGGCGATGCTCCTGGTTCTCGACCGAGCGTGCACCCACGGCAACATAGCTCAGCAGGTCAACGAGGTACTGGTAATTGGACGGATAGAGCATCTCGTCGGCGGTGAAGAAGCCCGTTTCCTTAATAACGCGCAGGTGCATATGGCGGATGGCCTTGACGCCCTCGAGCAGGTCGTCGGGAGCCTCGGGGTTGGGGTTGTGCAGAAGACCCTTGTAACCGGTGCCCTTGGTACGCGGCTTATTGGTGTAGACGCGCGGAATGATAATGAGCTTGTCCTTGACCTCCTCGGCGGTCTTGGCCAGACGATTCATATACTCAAGCACCGAATCCTCGCGGTCGGCAGAGCACGGGCCGATGATGAGCACCTTACGTGCGTCCTCGCCGGTAAAGACTTTGGCGACCTCGGCGTCAAATGCCTGCTTTTTGGCGGTAAGCTCAGCAGAAAGTGGCATTTCCTCGCGGATCTCCATGGGGATCGGCAGCCTGCGTTTGAATTCCATGGCCATGCGGGGCCTCCTCAATCTATAGAAAGAGCAAAAAGCGTATTGTCGAATGCACGGCATTATCCGCTGTCGCACGCTAAAGTGCAAGCCCTCGTCACCCCAAAACCTGCCAAAAAGGGACAGGTTTATTTTGGCAGGTTTTATCTGGGTAAACGTTGGCGAATGCCGGGAGGGAGCGGCGCCGCGCGGGACCCTAAGGCTGTTGTCAGTTCCCCGGGAAATACCATGTGGGCAAAAAATGCCAAATATGAGTACGGTTGCTATCTTAGTATCATATTGCCTTCGCAAAATAATAGACATAACAGCAAAATATGTTTATTAACGCAAACACATATAAGTCCGCTATAGGGCTGTTTGATCAATTTAGGGACGCGTGTAAGCCGTGAAAACGGCATTTGGGGCTGTTTTGGCTGTTACTAAAAAGGTAACAGTACTCATATTTGCCCTTTTTTGCCCACGGGGCCTCGAAGGGGCTGCCAATCAGGTTCCAGGGGAGGTGGTTCGAGGGCCGCAGAGCAAAAAAACGGGGGCGCAGGTTGTCCTGCGCCCCCGTTTTCTGGGCATTGCGGTTGTTTGCCGCCGGTTGTTACGCCGCCTCGTCGAACTGCGAGTTGTACAGGTCGGCGTAGAAGCCGCCTTGGGCGAGTAACTCGTCGTGCGTGCCCTTCTCGACGATGTCGCCGTCGCGAATTACCAAGATCACGTCGGCGTTGCGGATCGTGGACAGGCGGTGCGCGATGACAAAGCTTGTACGGCCCTGCATTAGCGCATCCATGGCACGCTGGATGAGCTCCTCGGTGCGGGTATCCACGTTGGAGGTCGCCTCGTCCAGAATCAGCGCCGGGCGGTCGGCCAAAATGGCACGGGCGATGGTCACGAGCTGGCGCTGACCCTGCGACAGGTTGGTGCCCTCCTCGTTGATCATAAAGTCGTAGCCGCCGGCGAGCGTATGGATAAAGTGATCGCAGCGTGCGGCGCGTGCGGCGGCCTCGACCTCGGCATCGCTTGCATCGGGGCGTCCGTAGCGGATGTTCTCGCGGATCGTGCCGTTAAACAGCCAGGTATCCTGCAGCACCATGGCAAACTCGCCGCGAAGTGCCGCGCGGTCCCAGTCGCGCACGTCGATGCCCTCGACGCGCAGCGAGCCGCCGTCCACATCGTAGAAGCGCTGCAGCAGCTTGATGAGCGTGGTCTTGCCGGCGCCGGTGGGACCGACGATGGCGATGGTCTGGCCGGGCTGCGCCTCGCAGCTAAAGTCGTGGATGATGGTCTTGTCGGGCGTGTAGCCAAACTTCACATGGTCAAATTCCACGTGGCCGGGACGCTTTTCGGGAATTTGCGCGTCGGCCTTCTGCTCCTCTTCGGGCGCGGCCAGGAACTCAAAGACGCGCTCGGTGGCAGCGGCCATCGACTGCATCGTGTTGCTCACGTTGCCCAGCTGCTGCACTGGCTGCGTAAAGTTGCGCACGTACTGGATAAAGCTCTGGATGTCGCCGGGCGTGGCATTGCCGGTCAGCGCGAGCTGCGCGCCCACTACGACAACGCCCACGTAACCCATGTTGCCCACCAGACTCATAAGCGGCATCATCAGGCCCGACAGGAACTGCGAGCGCCAGCCACTAATAAACAGGCGGTCGTTTTGACGGTCGAACTCCTCGATTGAGGCCTCGGCGCGGTCGAACACTTGAATGACGTTCTGGCCGGCAAAGTCCTCCTCGATGATGCCGTTGACGGTGCCCAGGACCTGCTGCTGCTCGCGGAAGTACGGCTGCGAGAAGTGAATCATCACCATCAAGATAATTGCGGCTGCCGGTAGCGTGAGCACGGTGACGCCGGTGAGCGGCAGGCTGATCGAGAGCATCATGATGAGCACGCCGATAATCTGCGTGACCGACGTGATAAGCTGCGTCACGCTCTGGTTGAGCGACTGACCCAGCGTATCGACGTCGTTGGTGATGCGGCTGAGCACATCGCCCTTGCTGTGGCCGTTGAAGTAACTCATCGGAACGACAGCGATCTTGGCGGCGATCTCCTTGCGCATTCGGTAGCAGATCTTTTGCGTGACGCCGGTCATGAGCCAGCCTTGGATCAGGCTGCAGACAGAGCTCGCCAGATACAGACAGAGCAAAAAGCCGAGCGTCTTGGCGATCCAGACAAAGTCGACATCGCCGGTGCCGTTGACCTTGGCAACCAAGCCCTCGAACAGTTTGGTGGTAACCTGGCCGAGCACCTTGGGCCCCACAATGTTAAAGATGACCGAGCACACGGCAAAGGCGACGGCGGCAAACACGGCAATCTTGTGCTGGCCGATATACCCGAGCAGTTGCCTCATGGTGCCCTTAAAGTCCTTGGCCTTTTCGCCGCGACGCATGCCGCCCATGCGGCCCATGGGACCACGCTGGCGGGTGGGCTTGGGAATCTGAGTCTTGGTCTCGTCTGCCATTAGCGCTCGCCTCCTTCCGTGACGGCTGCAATTTCTTCTTGGGTAAGCCCCAGCTCCTCGGCGGAAAGCTGCGACTGTGCGATCTCCAGGTACGCCGGGCAGCTGCGCAGCAGCTCCTCGTGCGTACCGGTGCCCACCACGTGGCCGTCGTCGAGCACGATGATCTGGTCGGCGTGCATGATGGTTGCGATGCGCTGGGCCACGACCACGAGCGCGGCGTCGGTAACGTTTTTGGCAAGCTCTTCGCGCAGGCGAGCGTCGGTCTTGTAGTCGAGGGCGCTAAACGAGTCATCGAACACCACGACCTCGGGCTTTTTGGCCAGGGCGCGGGCGATGGCCAGGCGTTGGCGCTGACCGCCCGAGACATTGGAGCCGCCCTGGCTGATGGGGGAGTCGTAGCCGCCTTCGCGCTCGGCGATAAAGTCTTCCGCCTGGGCGACGCGTGCTGCCTGGCGCATATCCTCGTCGCTCACCATGTCGCCGGCAAACTTGAGGTTGCTCTCGACGGTGCCCGAGAACAGGCGTCCCTGCTGCGGGATGTAACCAATGCGGCGGCGCAGCTCGGAAAGGGTCATGTCGCGCACATCGATGCCGTCGAGCGAAATGCTGCCGCCCGTGACGTCGTACAGGCGCGGAATCAACTGCACGAGCGTGGACTTGCCCGAGCCCGTGGAGCCAATGATGCCGAGCATCTGACCGGCATGCGTGGTGAAGTTCACGCCGCTGATGACGTCGGCGCGGGCATCGGGATACTGGAAGCTCACGTCACGGAAGGTGAGCTCGCCGCGCGGTGCGCTGGCCGCGGGCAGTTTGGGCGAGGCGGGGTCGTTGATACTCGTGGGGCAGGTGATGACCTCTTCCACGCGCTCGGCTGCGACCTCGGCACGGGGCAGGATGACCGAAACCATGGTGAGGATCATAAACGCCATGACGATCTGCATGGTGTAGGAGATAAATGCCATCATGTTGCCGACCTGCATCACGCCGTCGGACACGCCCTGCGCGCCAAACCAGACGATAAGCACGGTGATGCAGTTCATGACGAGCATCATGAGCGGCATCATAAAGCTCATGGCGCGGTTGGTGTAGAGCTGCGTGGTCATCAGGTCGAGCGAAGCCTTGTCAAAGCGCTCGAGTTCATGCTCCTCGCGGTTGAACGAGCGGATGGGCATAAGGCCGTCGAGCAGCTCGCGGGCGGTAAGGTTCACGCGGTCCACAAAGCTCTGCATCTTTTTGAACTTGGGCATGGTGAGGCCCATGAGCACGCCGACGACGGCCGAGACCGCGATGATGGCCACGGCGATGGTCCACTCCAGACCGGTGTGGTTGGCCAGGACACGCATGACAGCGACGATGCCCATGACGGGGGCCATCAGGCACATGCGGATAAACAGGGTTGCGGCCATCTGAATCTGCTGAATGTCGTTGGTGCAGCGGGTGATGAGCGAGGCCTGGCTAAACTTGCCCACCTCGGCCGGCGAGAAGTGCATAACCTTGTTGAAGGTTTCGCGGCGCAGGTCGCGGGCGATGGAGCAGGCGGTGCGCGAAGCCACGGCACCGGTCAGGATGGTGGCGACGAGCGACACCAGGCACAGCCCAAACATCGTGGTCGCCATGCGGCTCAGGTAGGTGTTCTGCACGTCGGCGGGGTCGATGCCCTGCGCTTTGTACTCTTCTTGTACGTAGGTCACGGCGCGCTGGGTCACGATGGAGCCCGACATGGAGCCCATTTTGTCTGCCATATCGTTGGCGCCCTCGACGAGCTTGCCCTGGTCGATTAGGCCGCCTTCAACGCCCAGGCGCAGGCTCTTCATGGTGATCTTGCCGCCGTCGGCGTCGATCTGCTTTTGCATGCTCTGCGCGGCTGCGGCCTTCTGCTGCATCTCGGCGAGCTGCTCGGGCGTCATGGCAGCCATCTGTTCGGGGGTGGGCATGGCCTGGGCAGCGTTGTTGTCTTTCTCGCTGGACGAGCCCATCATGTCGCCCATGGAGTTGGCGTCAATGCCCTGGTCGAGCGAAAGGACGACAGTCTCGGGCAGGCTCATAATGTCGGCAATCTTGCCTCCATCGGCACGCTCTTCCTCGGTACCCTTGTACGTTCGAATGCCGTTTTTGTCAGCCTTGCTAAACGCGGCCTCCACAGCACTGGCGTCCTTGGCGTTCATAAAGAGTTCGAGGTCGTCGAGCGATTCGGCGCGAATGGTGTCGGGTACGGGCGAGGCGATGCCGCCTTGCTGCACACCCACGTCGACGATGTCGCTCATATAGGTAGGTAGCGCCAGATCGGCGTTGCAGCTGATTACGATAAGCACGATAGCTGCGAACAGTGCCAGGACATGCTTTTTAAAGAGCTTGAGAATCCTCACTCGGCATCTCTCCTTTCTTGATTGCGGTCGATAATTTCGTTGGCACGTCTAAGAAGGCGCACCATCTCTTGGGTATCTGTTTCGCCGAGCTGCTCGAGGAAAGCCGCGGTGCGGTCCTCGAATTCCCGGCGTTTGATTTCGAGATCCTGGAATCCCTTGTCGGTCACTATGACGTGTACGCGACGACGGTCAGTCTTTGAGTGCTCGCGCTCGACCCAGCCCTTGGCCTCGAGGGCGCGTAGGATATTGGCGATGCGGGCACTCGAGACCCAGGCGCGATCAGCGAGTTCGCTCGGCGTGAGCGAACCGCCGGCGAGTATGAGGGCGCGCATGACGGCCATCTCGCCGCCGAGGGCTTTGTCCGCAAAACGCGAAATGCGCTGATGCATGCTGCCGAACTCGGAAAGGAGCTGACGCCCAAGTTCACGGAAATCGGTATCTTCCACCGAAAACCCCTAACACTAGAAACTATTTTCGGTGAAAGATGATACCCTTGCACGCGCACCCTATGCGGTAGATTTTGGGACATGCCTAGAAAACTACCTTTAGGCGACCTCCGTACACCGTCGGTGCCAGCAAAGTTAGGGGTAGATCGTTAGGCATGTCCCAAAGCCTACTCAGAGGCACTTTACCCTGCTAAAGCTGGCATAACAGCTAGAGTGAATGTCGTACAAAGGCAAGGAAAAATAACATACAAATCGGTGAACGGTAGTTGTTTGCGCTCGCATTTCCTGCGGGTTTGTAAAAAACGCCCTTATGATATAAAAAAAGAAACATATAACAGCCCAGATGGAGAGGGTGGCTATGTTATCCTTCTCAGACGGGTGAAATCTTGGGTTTTGGGTTGTAGTTCCAAGGTGGACAAACGTTTTTCCTGCACCAACGTGTGGTGAAGAACGGAAGAAGCCGGTAGTGCAAGCCGAACATTCAAGAATTCAATAAGCAGCGGTGTGAGAGAGCGCCGCATTACACGTAACTAGGAGCGTGGTTACACAATGCAGGAGGCATGGGAAGGCTTCAAGGAAGGTATCTGGACGGGAGAGGTTGACGTCCGAGACTTCATCCAGAAGAACTACACCCCCTACGAGGGCGATGAGTCGTTCCTCGTAGGTCCGACCGAGCGTACCAAGGAGCTGTGGGGCGAGGTTCTCGACCTGCTGCTTAAGGAGCGCGAGCAGGGTGGTGTCCTCGATATGGACACCAAGACCGTCACGGGTATCGTGAGCCACCCCGCTGGCTACATCGATAATGCCCATCGCGACAAGGAGACCATTGTTGGCCTCCAGACCGACAAGCCGCTCAAGCGCGCGCTGCACGTCAACGGTGGTATCCGCATCGCTTGCCAGGCTGCCAGCCAGCACGGCTACAAGGTCGACGAGAACGTTGTCGAGCGCTACACCTTCGAGCGCAAGACCCACAACGCTGGCGTCTTCGATGTCTACACCCCCGAGATGCGTGCTTGCCGCTCGGCTCACATCATCACCGGTCTGCCCGATGGCTATGGCCGCGGCCGCATCATCGGTGACTACCGTCGTGTTGCCCTGTACGGCGTCGACTACCTGATCAAGGACAAGGAGGCCCAGAAGGCTTCCACTCCGACGGTCATGACCGCCGACAACATCCGCGATCGCGAGGAGCTGCAGGAGCAGATCCGCGCCCTCGGCGAGCTCAAGATGATGGCCGAGACCTATGGTTTCGATATTTCCAACCCTGCTACTAACACGCAGGAGGCCATCCAGTGGATGTACTTCGCCTACCTTGCTGCCGTCAAGGAGCAGAACGGCGCTGCTATGTCCATCGGCCGTACCTCTACGTTCATCGACATCTACGCTGAGCGCGACCTTGCCAACGGTACCTTCACCGAGGAGCAGATCCAGGAGTTCGTGGATCACTTCATCATGAAGCTCCGCATGGTCAAGTTCGCCCGTACCCCCGAGTACCAGGCCCTGTTCACCGGCGACCCGCAGTGGGTCACCGAGTCCATCGGCGGCATGGGTGTTGACGGCCGTACGCTCGTTACCAAGATGAGCTACCGCTACCTGCACACGCTCGAGAACATGGGCACCAGCCCCGAGCCCAACATGACCGTTCTGTGGTCGACCCGTCTGCCCGAGAACTTCAAGAAGTTCTGCGCCAAGACTTCTGTCGCCAGCTCCTCGATCCAGTACGAGAACGACGACCTCATGCGCGTCTATCACGGCGACGACTACGGCATTGCCTGCTGCGTGTCCTCCATGCGCATTGGCAAGGAGATGCAGTTCTTCGGCGCCCGCGCCAACCTGGCCAAGTGCCTGCTGTACGCACTCAACGGCGGTGTTGACGAGGTCTCCAAGAAGCAGGTCGGCCCCAAGTACCGCGCCGTCGAGGGCGATACGCTCGATTACGACGACGTTGTGGCCAAGTACAACGACATGATGAAGTGGCTTGCTGGCGTGTACGTCAACTCGCTGAACATCATTCACTACATGCACGACAAGTACTGCTACGAGCGCATCCAGATGGCTCTGCACGACAAGCACGTGCACCGCTGGTTTGCTACGGGCATCGCTGGCCTTTCCGTCGTGGCTGACTCCCTGTCCGCCATCAAGTACGCCAAGGTCCACCCCGTCCGTGACGAAAACGGCATCATCGTCGACTTCGAGACCGAGGGCGAGTTCCCCAAGTACGGTAACGACGACGACCGCGTCGACCAGATCGCTCACGACGTTGTGCACCAGTTCATGGAGTACATCCGCATGAACGACACCTACCGCAACTCCGTGCCTACGACCTCGGTTCTGACCATTACCTCCAACGTCGTGTACGGTAAGAAGACCGGCTCCACGCCCGACGGCCGCAAGGCTGGCCAGCCGTTCGCCCCGGGTGCTAACCCCATGCACAAGCGCGATAGCCACGGCGCCATCGCTTCGCTGTCTTCGGTTTCCAAGCTCCCGTTCCGCGATGCTCAGGACGGCATCTCCAACACCTTCTCCATCATCCCGAGTGCGCTCGGCAAGGAGGACCAGGTGTTCTTTGGCGATATCGACCTTGATCAGCTGGGCGAGTAACTATTGTTAGTGCTATACTAACAATAACGATTACTGATTAGTGCGCCGGTTTCGGCCGGCGCCTATTAATCGAAGGAGACACATTATGAAGGTTTCTGAAGTTTCCGAGACCCAGGCCGATAACCTGGTCCACATGCTCGACGCTTACGCCGAGAAGGGTGGCCACCACCTGAACATCAACGTCTTCAACCGTGAGACGCTGCTCGACGCTCAGGCTCACCCCGAGAAGTACCCGCAGCTGACCATCCGCGTTTCCGGCTATGCCGTGAACTTCCACACGCTCACCAAGGAGCAGCAGGACGAGGTCATTGCGCGTACCTTCCACAACAAGTTCTAAAGGGACTCAACTCCCACCGGAGACCCGGTAAGGCCTACGCACTTTGCCTCTCAAACGTCCTCGCCGCTTCGCGGCTGCGGAATGTTTGCTAGACAAAGTGCTCCCGGCCTTGCCGGGTCTCCTGCGTTGTCGTCCTTTAGGGAACCACGCTAAATTAAATTGGTGTCCTCGGACATGCAAAGAGGCTCGCTGCGCACTTCGTGCGGCGAGCCTCTTTGCGTCCTGCGGAATGTTTTGGGAGGTAGCCCAAACAGCCCCGGCTGGGGTCCTGTGTAGTCACCCTTTAGGCGGAACTCTCCTAATTATTTGGATGAGTCGTTTACTTACTTGTACTGTTACCGTCGGTTGATTTCCGATCTCAGCCGAACACATTGAGCTGATGGCTCGCTCCCGCAGTT
>CABVCF010000079.1 GCA_902496775.1 uncultured Collinsella sp. | reverse complement strand
GAGCGAGGGCATCGCTCACAACCTTCTCGTAACGAGGCTCATCGAAATTGAACATCCCTTACTCCTAACTCACTTAGATGAACCCTTCATTCATCCCATAACGTTATAATACTTTATATAACTAACTATGCAAGTATTATTTTGATTCTGTTCTTTCATCAAGCCCCTTAAAACAACACTCGGCATTGTTGGACACAGCGTGCAAGTTCATTGAACGATTCAATATGCATCGTCCCTAGTTAAATGACGTCTTATGCAAATACCTTTAATCCGCTTGGGGCCGACGAATCTTTTGCCTGTCCGCAGAAGCTTTCCCGGAATTCCCCATGGATAGACGCACCGGCAATCGCTTTGTTATCTGGCTTATTGCGCATTGCCGGGGCGTCTGGGAGAAAGTGCAATCTACCGCGTGGTCAACTAGCGTTTCATCGAAATCGACCGCATCCGCGCCAAATACTAAATCGCAATCGTTGTAACTCGTCCGATCATATGACGGCAATTTCTCGCCTTAAAATTGAGCACGAAATAAGGGGGCAGCTGTTTGCAACTTGCTTTATTCGTAAGTGTTTTTACTGAAAAACAATCACCAACCAAACAGCACTATTAACAGCACTATTAATTGTTTGGCTCTTTGCTGTACAGCCATCTTTCGTATACGCCTCTCGTCTATCTCTCATCTCACGGTTGGAGACGAAAGGTGTGCGGGAGTGGATAATTGGACGGCATTTGGGCCTGCGACGGATTATTTCGTCCGAAAATCCACGCTCATTTGGCGGGACACACGGGGCCCATGCCAATCCGCTGGCATCGTCTTCAGTTCGCCGCAGAGCCGCGGCCCCATATGGGTATACTCTCGAGGATTCGACTCGATTCGCCCCCGCTGGGGCGTCAAAGGAGACTGCATATGCCCACCACCTCAACCGATCCGCGCGCCGCTGCTGCCGCGCTGCTGGTACCCGGTACCACCTGCCACGGCTTTGCCGTCGAGCGCTGCGAGACCGTGCCCGAGCTCGACTCGGACGCCTACGTGCTGCGACACACTGCCTCGGGCGCTCGCCTGCTGTACCTGGCGTGCGACGACGAAAACAAGGCCTTTGCCATTGGCTTTAAGACGCCGCCGGCCGATTCCACCGGCGTGTTCCATATTCTTGAGCACTCGGTGCTGTGCGGATCGGCCAAGTTTCCCGTCAAGGAGCCGTTTGTCGACCTGATCAAGAGCTCCATGCAGACGTTCCTCAACGCCATGACCTACCCCGACAAGACCATCTACCCCGTTGCCACCACCAACGAGCAGGATCTGTATAACCTGATGGACGTGTACCTGGACGCGGTGTTCAACCCGGCCATCTATACCAAGCCCACCATTTTTGAGCAGGAGGGCTGGCACTACGAGCTGGATCTGCCAGAGAGCGCCGAGGGCGAGGGCGACGGCAGCGCCGCGAGCCTGCGCGAGGGCACGCTGCGCTATAACGGCGTGGTGTTCAACGAGATGAAGGGCGCGCTGTCCGACCCCATGAGCGTGCTGGACGACGCCGTCAACGCCGCGCTCTATCCCGACACCGCCTATGCGCACGAGAGCGGCGGCGACCCGCGCGCGATTCCCGCGCTCACCTACGAGCAGTTCCTGGATACGCACGCGCGCCACTACAATCCTTCCAACTCTTATATAACACTCTACGGCGACCTAGATGTGGACCGCGCGCTGGCATTTTTGGACGAGCGCTATCTGTCGCAGCCGAGCGCTGCGAGCCGCCGCATGGACGCTGCCGTCGCCGCCAGCGAGGACCCGTCCACGCTGGCGCCCAATCCGCTGGGCGTGCAGGCGCCCGTGACCTGCGAGTATAAGCGCGTCGAGATGGCCACCACGCCCGAGAACGCCCTGGTGGGCCTGGGTCTTGTGCTGGGCAGCGCACTCGACCGCAAGCGCACGATCGCGGCGGATATCCTGTTCGAGGCGCTGCTGGGTTCCAACGAGGCACCGGTTAAGAAGGCCATTCTGGCCGCCGGCCTGGGCGGCAACGTGGTGAGCTACACCGCGGCCGAGAGCCTGCAGCCCTACGAGCTCATCATGCTGCAAAACGCGCAGCCCGGCGTGGCGCGCGAGCTGCGCCGCGTGTTCCAAGACGCCTGCCGCGACCTGTGCGAGCATGGCGTTCCGCGCGAGCGTCTGGAGGCCATCATCAGCAGCAACGAATACGACCTGCGTCAGCGCGACTACGGTATCGCCGACGGCGTGGCCATTGCGTGCGACGCGCTGAGCACGTGGCTCTACGATGACGACGCTGCGACGCTGGCACTCAAGTACGGCCCGGTATACGAGGAGCTTCGCGGCGAGCTGGACGGCAGCTACTTTGAGGACCTGCTGCGCGAGCTGGTGCTGGAAAACGACCACATGGCGCTCGTCGAGCTGGTACCGGTGGATGCCGCCGAGGGTTCGGAGGGTGCCGAGGTCGCCGAGCTGGCTGCCAAGCGCGACGCCATGACCGATGCCGAGCTGGCCGACGTGGTCGAGCGCACGGCCGCACTGCGTACCGCGCAGGAGGCCGAGGACACGCCCGAGGCCAAGGCCACGCTGCCGCGCCTGCGCGTGTCCGACATTGGCGAGGCGCGCCCCGAGCCGCCGCTCATTGTGGACACGACCGCGCCCATCCCCTGTCTGCGCCACGGCATTCCCACCAACCGCCTGGCCTACGCCATGCAGTACTTCGACCTGAGCTGCGTCGCATTTGAGGACCTGCCCTACGTGACGCTGCTCTGCCGCCTACTCAAGCAGCTGCCCACGCGCGAGCATTCGGCCGAGGAGCTCGACAACTTACTCGCCGGCAAGCTGGGCTTTTTGAGCTTTACAACCGAGGTCATGACGCAGCCCGACGTGGACGGCGTGCACCCCTACCTGCTGGTGAGCGCCGGCGCCCTGTCCGAGAAGATCGATGCGCTGGCGAGTCTGCCGCGCGAGGTATGGTCGAGCACGCTTTTGGCAGATGCCGACGCCGACCGCGTGCGCGACGTGCTCACGCAGATTCGCATTGGGCTTGAGCAGGGCTTTATCAACAACGGCCACTCGGCGGCGCTCGGTCGCGCGATGAGCTACAGCTCGCCTTCGGCCGTGGTGCGCGAGCAGCTCTCGGGCGTAGACTTCTACCTGTTCCTGCGCGATTTGCTCGAGCACTTTGACGAGCGCGTGGACGGGCTGCGTACCAAGCTTGCCGAGCTGGCAGGCCGCATCTTTGTGGCCGACGGCTGCATGGCGAGCTTTACCGGCAGCGACGAGGACTTTGACGCGTACTGGGATGCCGCGGGCGACCTGGGGCTGGGTGCGGGCGATGGTGCCGACCGCGGCGCGCTCGCGGTGCCGACGCCGTGCGACCGCCACGAGGCTTTCGTGATCCCCAGCGACATCTGCTTTGCCGCGCGTGCGTGCGATCCGCGTCGCCTGGGCATTGACGTGACAGGCGCTTGGGCCGTGGCTGCCAACGCGCTCTCCTACGATTACCTGTGGAACGAGATTCGCGTGAAGGGCGGTGCGTACGGCTGCGGATTCCGCGCAGCCGGCGAGCGCCAGACGGCGTTCTACACCTACCGCGACCCGGCAATCGACCCCTCGATTGAGCGCGTGGAACGCGCGGGCGAATGGCTCGGCAGCTTTGAGCCCGACGAGGCCGCCTTTGAGGGCTTTATCGTGAGCTGCGTGAGCGGCATGGACGCGCCGGTGAAGCCGTACGCGCTCACCAAGCGCCGCAACACGACCTACCTGGCCGGGCTCGATCCGCACGCACGCGAGGAGCGCCGCGCCCAGATGCTCGCCGCCACGCCCGGTGAGCTGCGCACGCTCGGCGCCGACGTCACGCGCATCGCGGCCGAATCGCCGACCTGCGTCTTTGGCGGCCGCGATGTCATCGCCAAGAGCAACGCCGGCTTCAACGTCATCGACCTGCTGGGCTAACCACAACAAAGGTAGATTTTTGGGACATGCCTGAAAATCTACCTTTTTCTGCGGCTTGGGCGAGGCGGCGCAGCCCACCGCGGCGGTTTGTCTCGATCTGTAACATCTAGACGGCAATATCGGCTCCAGATGTTACAGATCGAGACGTTCCCGAACGGCACCAGCTCTTTGTCTCAATCTGTAACATCTAAGTCCAATTTTGCCGAGTTACTGTTACAGATCGAGACAAACCGCCGCAGACGCCCATCACAGCACAGACCACCACGAAGGTGCATGTGTCCCCTTCGTGGTTGTTTTTGCTGTTTACCCAGATAAAACCTGCCAAAATAAACCTGTCCCTTTTTGGCAGGTTTGCTAGAGGAGGTTGGGATGGACAAGGCTAAATTGCGGCGAGCGGTGATTGCCCGGCGCGATGCGATTGATTTGGATGTGCGGGCGGCGAAGTCTGCCGTTATCTGTGCGCGGCTTGTTGAGCGACTGGGTCGCTCGGATCCCGCGGCACCGCACACCGTTGCCGTCTATGCCGCGATGGGTTCCGAAGTCAATCCTGCCGCGTTTGCCGCGGCGGCCGCCAAACGCGACTGGCGCGTGGCCTATCCGTGCATGCTCTCGGCAGCCGAAGCCACAGCTTGTGGCCAGCGCATATGCATGCGGGCAGTTGCTGTCGACGATGCGTCCGCGGCTCCGTTTATCGCCCACCCCACGCGGGCCTTCGCGGCCACGGACATCGACAGCAGCCACTTCCCTATCGTGCCTGCCGAAGCTCTCGACATGATCGTCGTGCCGCTCGTGGCCTTCGACCAAACCGGCGCGCGCCTGGGCTACGGCGGCGGTTGCTATGACCGCTATCTGCCCATGCTCTCGCCCGCATGCCAAATCATCGGCATCGCCTTTGACGAACAGCGTGTCGACCGCGTTCCCACCGACGCCCACGACCTGCCGCTACCCCACATCATCAGCGCCTAATCGCCGCCATATCAGCCACGGCTACAGCAGTACCATCGCAGCCTAGTGCTCCTCGCCGGCGCGGGCCAGGTCGTAGGGCGTGGTCTGGTAGACGTAGTAGTTGAGCCAGTTGGTGTAGAGCAACTGAGCCTGGCTGCGCCAGACGTTGCGCGGCTCGGCCGTGGGGTCGTCATTCGGGAAGTAATGCGCCGGAACCTGGGGGTTGAGCCCGCGCTTCACGTCGCGCTCGTACTCCAGGCGCAACGTGTCGGTATCGTACTCGGGATGGCCAAAGACAAAGAAGCGACGGCTGTCGGTCGACTTGACGATGTACAGGCCCACCTCGTCGGACACGGCCACGACCTCAAGCTGCGGCTCGGCCTCTACGTCCTCGCGGCGCACATCGGTGTTGCGCGAATGCACGGCATAGAAACGGTCGTCAAAGCCGCGGACCAGCGGGCTTTGCGGCTTCACCAGATAATGCTCGAACACCCCACTCGCCTTTGCCGGCAGGTCGTACTTCTGGATACCGTAATGATGGTAGAGCCCCGCCTGCGCGCCCCAACAAATGTGCAGCGTAGAGTGCACGTGCGTGGTGGACCAATCCATGATCTGGCAGAGCTCGGGCCAGTAGTCGACCTCTTCGAACGGCATCTGCTCCACCGGCGCGCCCGTGATGATCAGGCCGTCGTAGTGGATGTCGCGGATGTCGTCGAACGTGCGGTAGAACGTCTCCAGGTGGCCGGCGCTCACGTGCGTGGCCTCGTGCGTTTTGGTACGCAGCAGATCCACCTCCACCTGCAGCGGCGTGTTGGAGAGCTTGCGCATGATCTGCGTCTCGGTGGCGATCTTGGTGGGCATGAGGTTGAGGATGAGCACGCGCAGCGGACGAATGTCCTGGTGCAGCGCGCGGTACTCGGTCATGACAAAGATGTTCTCGCTCTCGAGCTGCGCGGCGGCAGGGAGGGCGTCGGGGATGCGAATGGGCATGGATGCTCCTTACGAGTCAGTTGCAACTATGGTACAACGACCGGCTCCATCCGCGCGAGCACATCGCCCAGCGATGCCGTCAGCAGCCCAAATCACTCCAAAAGTAGAGATTAAGGCATGTCCCAAAAATCTACGGCGCTTTAGCCTAGCAAAGTAGTAGCAGGACGCTACAATGGTTCGACGCGAAAAACTCGGCCGAAAGGATACATATATGTACCAGACGCGTAAGATCGGTGTGGTCGGCCAGGGCCACGTAGGAGCACATGTCGCCAACAGCCTGCTCATGCAGGGCATTGCCGATGAGCTGTACCTGTGCGATATCAACGAGGCCAAGGTGACGTCCGAGGTCCAGGACCTGCGCGACTCCCTTTCGTTTGTCCCGTACAACACCAAGATCGTCAACTGCTACGACCACTACGAGGAGCTGGCCTGCTGCGACGTCATCGTCAACGCTGCCGGCAAGGTCGCGCTGGCCGCCGGCAACCGCGACGGCGAGCTGTTCTTTACCACCGACGCCGCCCGCACCTTTGCCAAGCGCATCGTCGACGCCGGCTTTGACGGCATCTTCGTGAGCATCTCCAACCCCTGCGACGTCGTGTGCACCGAGCTGTGGCATCTGACCGGCTACGATCCCAAGAAGATTATCGGCTCGGGCTGCGGCCTGGACTCTGCCCGCCTGCGCACCGAGATCTCCAAGAAGGTCGGCGTGAGCCCCAAGTCCATCGACGCCTACATGATCGGCGAGCATGGCTTTAGCCAGCTGGCAGCCTTTAAGGCCGCAACCATCGCCGGCAAGAGCCTTAACGAACTTCAGGCCGAGAACCCCGACAAGTATGCCTTCGACCACATGGAGGTCGAGGAGCTCGCACGCAAGGGCGGCTATGTGACCTACCAGGGCAAGCAGTGCACCGAGTACGCCGTCGCCAACTCCGCCGCGCGCGTCTGCGCCGCTGTGTTGCACAACGAGCACGCCGTGCTTTCCGCCTCCACGCTCATGACCGGCCAGTATGGCGAGGAGGGCATCTTCACCTCCCTGCCGTGCGTGATCGGTGCCGAGGGCGTCGAGGAGGTCTACACACTCGACCTTTCCGAGCACGAGCTCGAAGGCTTCCACAAGAGCTGCCAGCACATCCGCGACAACATCGCCCAACTCGACTGGTGGGATGCCGAGGCCTACGACGCCAAGTAAGCCGCTGGCTCCGCAACCTTACCAATTATGCGCGATACCAAGCGGGCCGCGCCGGAAATCCCCGGCGCGGCCCGCTTTTTTGACTCACACGACACGCTTGCGAATCGAAGGTGAATGCTTTCCCCGTTACCTAGTACTGCTCGATGCCCATGTAGCGACGAACCTCGGGGCTGTGGTCGAAGACCTTGCCGCGCGCGGCGCGCAGCTCGCAGCTCATGTTGTAGAAGAAGATCGGCTCCAGGAACGAACGAACGCTGGCAGGCACCTCGCCCACGCCGTACTCGAGCGCGTCGAGCACCATAACCGTATCGGTGTGCGTGTTGAGGAACGCAAGAGCGCGCTCCTCCATGGGGCGGCACTCGCCCGCGCCAAGCTGCACAAAGTAGAACACGCCGGGCTCGGTAGCCTCGAACGGGCCGTGAAAATACTCGCCGGAGTGGATGTAGCAGCAGTGCTGCCACTGCATCTCCATAAGCGAGCAAATCGCCATGGCGTAGGTCTGGCTAAAGTTGGGGCCGGAGCCCAGGATGTAGAAGAACTTGTGCTGCTGGCAGAGCTCGGCAAAACGGGCGCCCAGCTCGGCGTTGACCTTCTCGCGGGCGGCGGGCAGCAGCGCATCCATCTGCTTTAGGCCCTCGTACATGTCGGCGAGTGCCTCGTAGCCTTCCTGCTGGTCGAGCAGCTCGGCGGCGATCAGAGCGCCGATGCCCTGAGGCACCTCGGCCTGCGGCACGCCCTCGCCCCAGGGGTAGACCCAGGTGGTCCACTTGCCGTTGTCGATCTTGGAGCCCTCGCAGTCGGTGAGGGCAACGACCTCGGCACCGGCCGCCAGCGCCATCTCGCAGCCGTCGACGACCTCTTGCGTGTTGCCGCTGTGGCTGCAGGCAATAACGAGCGACTTCTCGCCAAGGCTCTTGGGGGCCATCAGGCAAAACTCGCGTGCCGTGTAGGCCGTCGAGGTAAACGTGGTGGCCTCGCGCTTGAGCAGCTCGTTGGCCGGCATCAGGTCAATCATCGAACCGCCACAAGCAATCCAAAAGACATTCTCAATCTTACCCTTGCGCTCGATGATTTCCTGAATCAGATCATGTGCGTTCATCCTGATGTTCCTCCTTGTGGGGCGGCTTTGAGCGACGGCGGCTCGTACCTGCTGTCGTTCTATGTTGTCCTATTTATAACACGTGTAACAAAGCCCGTGAAGTCATCTCGGCAAATTTATTCCATGTTGTTCTATCTATGGACGTTAGATGTCGAAGACGTAGCGCGAGCCCACGATCTTTTGGCGGCCGAGCAGTAGAGGGCGCCCGCCAGCATCGGTAAAGTAGGCCTCCATATAGAAGAGCGGCTCGCCGACCGGCACCTCCAGCAGCGGGGCCGCCTGAGCATCGGCAAGCGCAATCTCCACCGTACAGGGGTCGGACTTGAGCGGCGCGCGGCCCGAATGCTCGGTAACAAGCGCAAAGACGGAATTGTCCGTGAGGTCCTTGTCGGCAAGCGTCTGCAGATAGGGATGGTCGGCCAGTACAAAGGCGTTGTTCTCGAGCATGACGGGCACGCCATCTGCCGTGCGCACGCGCTCGACAACGATGAGCTCGCAGCCGGGTTCCACGCCAAAAAACGCCGCGTCCTCGCGCGTCGCCGCAACCACCGTGCGCGACACCAAGCGCGCTCCGGCCACCATGTCGTTGGCAGCGCAACCTTCGGAAAAGCTCTGGACGTCACCCTTCTGGACAATCTTGCGCTTGAGCTTAGGCGCACACACAAACGTGCCCCTCCCCTGCTGGCGGCTGAGATACCCCGCGCGCGATAGTTCCTCGATAGCGCGGCGCACGGTGACGCGCCCCACGCCGTAAGACTTCGCGAGCTCCATCTCGGAAGGAATGCGCGAGCCGGATGCGTACACGCCACGCGCGATCTCGCCCTTTAGGTCGTCCATAACCTGCTGGTACAGCGGCACGGCGGACACCTCAGCACGCTCGGTTTTATCGTCGGATGTCATCGTTATGCTCCATTCCGTGCATGCTCGGACTCAAACTCTTCAATCGCCGCCATAAACTGCTCGCCAAAGGCGTCGGCCTTTTTCTCGCCAATACCGTTAACCTGGATAAGCTCGTCGCGCGTCTGCGGGCGTAGGCGGCACAGACCGCGCAGAGCCTTGTCGGAGAAGACCATGTACGGCGCCATCTCCAGCTCGGTCGAAATCTCCTTGCGCAGGGCACGCAGGCGCTCGAACAGCTCGGCATCGTCACCCACGCGCGGGCGCTGATCTAGCTCGGCCTCCTCGCGCAGCAGATCGACGGCGCGGCGGGCGCGGGCCGAGGCCTTGCGCTTGGACGCGCGACGCTTAACGGTAAAGGCAAACGCCTCATCCTCGACCTCGACGGCACGCGGACCCAGCCCCACGACCGGGTACTGCCCCTGCGAGGTAGCCAGATAACCGCGGCCGCACAGCTGGCCGATGATGTCCTTGATGCGCCCGACCGATTCGCTCGACAGCTCACCGTAGCCGCGGTCCTCGTCCAGATGCATCTGGCGAATGCGCTCGGTGTTGCCGCCGTGGAGCACGTCGGCGATGAGCGACTTGCCAAAGCGCATGGGTCGCGTGGCCACATAGCGCACAGCGGCGCGGGCCATATCGGTGACGTCCTCGACCTCGAACTGCGTGAGGCAGTTGCTG
>CABVCF010000078.1 GCA_902496775.1 uncultured Collinsella sp. | reverse complement strand
GCCGCCGAGCGCGATGGCGTCCTCGCCGCCCAGGTCGAGCCAGTGCTCGATATGTGCCGCCAGCTGGTCGAAGGTGACGTCTGCGGCGGTTTTGTCGGTTGCGTCGTTGGAAAGGAACTCGCTGCAGTAGTTGAGGCCGACGATGCCGCCCATGTCGCGAATGGTACGGAACTGGTCGTCGGTAAGGTTGCGCTTGACGTCGCAAACCGCGCGGGAGTTGGAGTGGCTGGCGACGAAGGGGCGCGTGGCGTGGGCGACAACCTCGTCAAAGCACTCATCGTTGAGGTGGGAGACGTCGAGTACCATGCCGGCGTGCTCCATTTGCGTAAGTGCCTCGACGCCGGCGGCGGTAAGGCCGGCGTGGGTGTCGTGGCCGCTCGCGAGCGGTCCCTGCGCGTTCCAGCTGAGTGACGACATAAGCACGCCCAGGCTCTTGAGCACCTCGATCAGCGCGGGGTCCTCGGCAAAGAACGTGGCGTTTTCGATGGTGTGGATACAGGCGATCTTGCCGTCCTTGAGCGCGGGGCGAATGTCTGCGGCGCTGCGCACGTTGACCATGCGGTCGTGGTTGAGCATTGCCTGGCCGCTCATATGCGCCATGATTTGCGCCTGGAAGCGCGCGGCGTGGGCGGTGGGGATCTCGTCGGGGACAAACGTAGCGAAGCACTGTGCCCACGGCGTGTTGCCGATCTTTGCAAGCGAGATGGCGCAGGCGTTACCCTCGATGAGGTCGAAATCTTGCGGATGCGTTTCGTCGCCGGGGAAATAACCGTCGGTGCCGGCGGTAAAGCGCAGGTCGAGATCGAGCGTGGCCCAGCCGATTCGGTCGGCGGTGTCGCAGTGTAGGTCAAATACGGGATATGCCATGGTTCCTCCGGTTGCAGCGTTTCTTTGCAAACTGTCTTCAAATTGTATGACTAGGGTATAGTTAGCGCCATATGTTCATGGCGGCCCGTGTTGTGTGCCGCCCTTATCACGGAGGTTTCCATGTCCAACCAGGGCAAGAAGGTCAAGACTCATTATCGCGGCACGCTCGACGACGGCACGCAGTTCGATAGCTCCTACGATCGCGGCGAGCCGCTGGAGTTCACCTGCGGCGCCGGCCAGATGATCAAGGGCTTCGACGCCGCTGTTGTCGACATGCAGGTGGGTGAGAAGAAGACCGTGCACATTCCTGCTGCCGATGCCTACGGCGAGCACAATCCCGAGATGGTTCTGACCTTCCCGGCCGAACAGGTTCCCAACATCGAGCAGATTGAGAAGGGCATGAAGCTCTTCCTGTCCACGCCGAGCGGTATGCCCGTCCCCGCCGTGGTCATCGATGTAACGCCCGAGGCCGTGACGCTCGACGCCAACCACGAGCTGGCCGGTAAGGACCTCAACTTTGATATCGAACTCGTCGAGGTCGAGGGTTAGAGTATGCCTGAACGCTTGGTTTCGACGACATGCTTGGGAAATCTCAACGATCCGTCCTATGAACTCCTGCTTCGCCGGAAGTTGGGCGGCGTCTTTGAAGTTGACGAGCTACTGCTCGATTGGGACCAGGCTGATGTATACGCGTTTGTGGGCGTGACGGAGCTGGGGCGCACGGTCGATGTTCGGCTGGATACTGCCGACGGCGGTCGTCTTGCCGACGGCGACGTGCTCGCCATTGACCGTTCGGGCATGGTGCCCGTGGCGGTTGTCGTGCGCTTGCGCAGCGCCGAGGTTTATTTGGTCGAAGTTGACCGCATGGACCCGATTGCGCTCGCGCATTCGTGCTGGGAGATCGGCAACATGCATGCGCCGCTCTTCCGGGGCGACTCGGACGAGCATACTGTGCGCATGTATACGCCGGTGCAGCCTGTTTTGGGCCGCATGCTCCGGGGTGTCGAGGGTGTTCGGCTCTCGCTGGTTACCCGTGAACTCGATGCGGACCGGCGCTTTGCGTCGAGTGCGGCGGAGGTCGTCGTGAGCATGGCTCCCGACTTTACCATCGTAAAAAAGGCGCGCGGCTAAGCGCGCGTATGCGCAAGACGGGCTTTGAGGGGCGACCGATCAAGGTCCGTCTTGCTGTTGATATGAGGCTTTGGGGGAAGCATATGGGTCTTGAGGGAATCAAACTGATTGCATGCGATTTGGACGGCACGTTGCTGCATCCGGGGGAGCGCGAGCTGCGTTCCGAGGCCTTTGAGCTTATCGATGAGCTGCATCGTCGTGGTATCGTGTTTATGCCGGCGAGTGGCCGTCAATATGCGAGCTTGCGCTACCTGTTTGCCCCGGTGGCCGATGAGCTCGCCTATGTATGCGAAAACGGAACCCTGGTGATGAGCGAGGGGCGTGCCGTCGTCAAGCGTTCCATGGAGCGTAGCCTTGCTATGGTTATCGCGAATACCGTGGCTGCGTATCCCCATACCGACATGACCCTTTCGTGTGAGGGGCACATCTACACCATGAGCGGCAACGATGCGTTCGTCGACCATTTGCGCTATGTGGTCCACTGCGATGTGGCGGTGGTCGACCGTCCCGAGGACATCGACGAGGATGTCATTAAGATTGGCTTCCAGACGCCCGAGGTGGATTATCCGGCGGCCCGGGAGTATTTCGAGCGCCTCTTTGGCGACCGTGTCAATGTGATGACGTCAGGAACCGCATGGACGGACCTTATCGGTTTCGGTTCGGGCAAGGGCTCCGCGCTTGCCGATTACGGTCGTGTCCTGGGGATTTCGCCCGATGAGATGATGGCATTTGGCGACAATGAGAACGATCGCGACATGCTCAACGTCGTGGGCCATCCCTATCTGATGGAGAGCTGCAACCCCACCATGCGCGGTATCAACGATCGCGTCCGTTACGTGCACACGGTCGAAGAAGAACTGCGCCGCCTGCTCGCCGAGTAGGTTTTCGGGACATGCCTAGAAATGTACTGTTTGCTGTAACGGATGGGAAAGTAGATTTGCAGGCATGCCCCAAAGGCTACCGGCAGTCGGGGCAGAGTCCCTCAAAGATGGTGTAGTGCGAGCTGACGCTCCATCCGATTTGTTCGGATGCCCTGGCGTCGAGCTGGGCATCGAAGGGGAGCGGCACGTCGATGACGCGGCTGCACGAGGTGCAGATGATATGTGCGTGCGGCTCGATGGTGCGATCGAAGCGGCTGCCGCCCGGCGTCTTAATAGAAAGAATCTCGCCGGCGTCGGCTAAGAGATTGAGGTTGCGGTAGACCGTGCCGCGGCTGATCTTGTCATCCTGTTCGCGTACGACATTGTAGATTTCGTCGGCGGTGGGATGGTTATAGCTTTGGCGCACGGCGTCAAGAACCAGCTTTCGCTGCCTGGTATTCCTTCTTTGCACCGCCATGCGCCTCGCCTCTTTTCTATTAACGGTCGTAGGTAAATGATACCGTATTTAGCACACAATACTAATAATGAGGAGTGAAACCGTCTTCATTGGCAAGTGGGGCTCGGACCTGAGCGTCTACGAGGCGAAAACGCGTCCCCATGCGCTCATAGGAGGCATGAAGCGCCTCGAGATGAGATAGGATGTTTGCCGGAGCTCCCTGTATCTCCATCTCGACTGATCCGTCTTCCTTGTTACTCACCCAGCCGGTGAGTGCGCGTGCCTGCGCGAGGTTGGTGTTGGTAAAGCGAAAACCAACGCCTTGGACTTGCCCCTCCCACCGCAGGAAATAGCGCTGCGGAGCGTCTTGAGTGGCCTCGTCGCTTGCGAGCACGGTGAGCCTGCGGCGCAGCTCGAGCTCGACGCCAGAGAGCTTTTGGAGTTCGCGGCTGCCGCCGGCGACGCTGGAGAAGAACGTATCGAAGAAGCTCATCGCTAGGCCTGCTTGTCTGCGTCGGCCGGGAAGGTAATGCCGGCCTGCTGGCGTACGGCATCCATGATGCGCAGTGAGACGAGCGTGACATCGCGGTAGTGTCCGAGCTCGTGGCGTCCCGCCGGGGTCTCCCAAATCTCTTCCTTAACGTTATCGATACCGCCGATGGCGGTGATAAAGTCTGTGAGTTCGTATTCCATGGTGTTGCTCGATTTGGGAAGGTCGAGCACGCGGCCGTTGTCGCCCTGTTCGCGCGGTACCTCGGTCGCCGAGCCGCGTACGACGTCGCCGCGATAGTCGATGCGGACGTTGCGGGGCGTGGACAGATGGTCGATCTGGATAGTGCCACGCTCGCCTTCAATCTGCGAGGGCAGCAGGTCATTCGTAATTTTGGAGTGCGCAAGCTCGACGGAGATACGGCCACCGCCGTAGCTGGCGAGGATGGAACCGCAACCGTCGATGGGGCCGTGCGTGAGCTGTCGCGTGGCGGGGTCGAGCAGAGTAGCCATGCTCGTAAGGCCGGAGGGCATGCCGAAAATCTCGACCATGGGCTCGACGGTGTAGACGCCGATGTCCATGAGGGAACCCGATGCCATATTGCAGTCAAAGATATTGGTGGCGCGCCCCGCGAGAACCTCGTTGTAGCGCGAAGAATACTTGCCAAAGCGCAACGATGCACGACGAATGGGCGCAATCTCGCCCAGGGCGTCCTCGACGGCGTGGAAAGCGGGGTCATGGAGCGGGCGCATGGCCTCGAGGGCTACGACGCCCGCCGCCTCGGCTGCGCGAAAGACCTCGAGCGCCTGCGCCTCGGTGGCACAAAAGGGCTTTTCGACGATAACGTGCTTGCCGCCGGCGATACAGGCGAGCGCCTGCTCGTAGTGGAGCGCGTTGGGGCTGCCGATGTAGACAGCGTCGACGTCGGCAGCGGACGCAAGCTCGTCAAGCGCGGTGAAGTAACGCTCGCCGCCGTGCTTAGTGGTGAAGGCGGCGCCGCGATCTGCATCGCGCGAGAGCGTGCCCACAAACGCGGCTTGGTCGTTGGCGTTGACGACCTGGATAAAGTCGTCGGTAATCATGGATGTGCCGATGGTCGCTATACGCAGCATATATCCCCCTCGTGCCGTTCGGTTTACAGGATGAGTGTAGCGCGAGGGGGCAGGAAATAGCGTGCGAAAACGCCGTTACAGGTCGCTCTCGTTAAAGCCGGTGTCGATATCGAGGTTGCTGCCGTCGGCCGCCGTGGTGGCAAGCTCGTCGCAGCGCTCATTGAGCTCATGGCCGGCGTGGCCCTTAACCCAGATGAACTCCACCTTGTGCTTGCTCTTTGCGGTGAGTAGGCGCTCCCACAGATCGCGGTTCTTGACAGGCTGCTTGTTGGCGGTCTTCCAGCCGCGTTTTTTCCAGCCGTCGATCCAGTGCTTGTTGAAGGCGTTAACAACGTACTGCGAATCGGAATGGACTTCGACATCGCAGGGGCGGTTGAGCGCCTCGAGCGCCACGATGACGGCCATGAGTTCCATGCGGTTGTTGGTGGTCTTAGCGTAGCCGCGCGAAAGCTCGGAGGTGAAGGTCTTGCCGGCGGGGTTGGTGTATGTGAGCACGGCACCGTAGCCACCGCGTCCCGGATTTGATCGGGCCGAGCCGTCGGTATAGATGATGACCTTCACATGGTTCCTTTCGTTGGGTACGTTTCGTGTGAGTGACCATTGTAGCGCCATGCCCGCCGGGGGCTAGCAATCTACGATTTCTACCCCGTCTTCCGACAGTTAGTTGGCATGGATGATGCGGTTAAGCTCGTCGAGGTATTGCTGCAAGAGGGGAGAGGGCTTGCGCTCGTCGTGCATGATATAGCCTACGCGCATCGTTGGGGCGTCTGCTAACGGGATCGATGCCATACCCCATTGCATTTCATTGGAGAGGACACCGGTCGACAGGGTGTAACCGTTCGACGTGATAAGTAAGTTAGTAAGTGTTCCGCGGTCCGAGATTCGTATGTTGCGGTCGCAAGGGATATAGCTAAAAGGTTCCTCGGCGTAATAGAAGGAGTTTGAGGTTCCCTGCTCAAAGCTGTAGCGCGTATAGGGCGTGAGGTCGGCAAGGGACAACTGGGGGCGGCGTGCGAGTGGGTGGCGCTCGCTAACGAAGACGTGGACCGTCGCGTCGAATAGGGGATGGAAGCTTGCACGGGCATCGGCGAAGGCCTTCTGCAAGACACGGGTATTAAAGTCGTCCAGATAGAGGATGCCGATGTCGCTACGAAACGCACGTACGTCGTCGATGATCTGCGCCGTGGTGGTCTCGCGCATGATGAACTCGAACTTGCTGTCGCGGCAGCGCTCGACCACGTTGACAAAGGCCTCGACCGAAAAGGCGTAGTGCTGGGCGGAAATGGCGAGGCGGGCTTGCGGGGTGCCGCCGTCCTCGTAGCGTGCCTCGAGCATGTCGGCCTGCTCTACGACCTGGCGCGCATAGCCCAAAAGCTCGGTGCCGTCGTTGGTGAGCGTGACGCCGCGGCTGGAGCGCGTAAAGATCTCCAGATGGAGCTCCTGTTCCAGGCTTTTGACGGCGTTTGAGATGTTGGACTGAGCGGTATAGAGGCGCTGGGCTGCGGCGTTGATTGAGCCGGACTCTGCCACGGCGATCAAAAAGCGAAGCTGTTGGAGGGTCATCGGCGCCCGTCCTTTCGATAGCTATCTAAAAAACAGATAACAGGTTAGCGCTTTTAAGTGATTGACCCGGGGAGACGATGCTCGTACTATTCAAAACACACAAAGGCGGTAGGTAATTAAGCCAACCACGGAACCGGGATGCGAAAGGAGGCCCGCATATGAATTGCTTACCAAGACGAATGCCGGGCTCCTGTTTGCGCCCGTCGGCGTGATCAGGAGACAGCGACTTACTTCTCTTACGCTTATTACTTTTGTTCGATCAAGGAGATCATCATGAGCCAGTTTATCAACAACCCCGAGCACACCTTTGGTTTCGACACCCTGCAGCTTCACGTTGGCCAGGAGAGCGCCGATCCCGCATCCGATTCCCGCGCCGTGCCTATCTACCAGACCACGAGCTATGTGTTCCGCAACTCCCAGCACGCTGCCGACCGCTTTGGCCTTGCCGACGCCGGTAACATCTACGGCCGTCTGACCAACTCCACCCAGGGCGTCTTCGAGGACCGTATCGCCGCACTCGAGGGCGGCGTGGCCGGCCTCGCCGTCGCCTCCGGTGCTGCTGCTATCACCTATACCCTGCAGGCTCTTGCCCAGGCCGGTGACCACGTGGTGGCTCAAAAGACCATCTACGGTGGTTCCTACAACCTGCTGGAGCATACGCTCTCGCAGTTTGGCGTCGAGACCACGTTTGTCGATGCCCATAACCTGGACGAGGTCGAGGGTGCCATCAAGGACAACACCACGGTTATCTACCTCGAGACGCTCGGCAACCCCAACTCCGATATCCCCAACATCGACGCCATCTCCGAGATTGCCAAGAAGCATGGTCTTCCGGTCGCCGTCGATAACACCTTCGGCACCCCGTATCTGTTCCGTCCGCTGGAGCACGGCGCCAACATTGTCGTTCACTCCGCAACTAAGTTCATTGGCGGCCATGGCACCTCGCTGGGCGGCGTGATTGTCGATGGCGGCAACTTTGACTGGAAGGCGAGCGGCAAGTATGCGCAGATCGCCGAGCCCAACCCATCCTACCATGGCGTCTCGTTTGCCGAGGCTGCCGGCCCCGCCGCCTTCGCGACCTATGTCCGCGCCATCCTGCTGCGTGATGAGGGCGCTTGCATCAGCCCGTTCAACGCCTGGATCTTGCTCCAGGGCACCGAGACGCTTTCGCTGCGCGTTGATCGCCATGTCGAGAACACCAAGAAGGTCGTTGAGTTCCTTGCCGGCGACAGCCACGTTGCCAAGGTGAACCACCCGAGCCTGCCCGATCATCCCGACCATGAGCTTTACAAGCAGTATTTCCCCAACGGCGGTGCCTCGATCTTCACCTTCGAGATCAAGGGTGGCCAGGAAGCAGCTTGGAAGTTCATCGACCACTTGCAGGTGTTCTCGCTGCTCGCCAACGTGGCCGACGTCAAGTCGCTCGTCGTACACCCGGCTACGACTACGCACTCCCAACTCTCTGCTGAGGAGCTCGCCGAGCAGAATATCACGCCCTCCACGATCCGTCTTTCCATCGGTACCGAGAACGCCGAGGACATCATTTGGGACCTGAAGCAGGCCTTTGCCGCACTGGACGAGTAGGGCGACTTGTGCAAGGACTCCTTGCGACTCGATAGCTATAACTGCATAAAATGCCTGCTCAAGGCACCTGCGCAAGCAATGGTTGCGCAGGTGCCTTTTTGCATAGGGAGGGTGCTATTACAGGGTTTTTGGCATGCTTTATGCAATCGAGATGTGGAAAACTCCTGTTGAGAGGATGTGAGTTTTACGCAAATGACGTGCACCTTTTGAGAAAAACCGCAGGTCGCGATTTGCCCGGGGTACTATGCAGCGCGATTGAATCACACGCAGCTCAAACGCAGCAAAAACGCACTACGGAGGTTTCCAGCTACATGAGGATCGATTCACGAAAACCGAAAGCCGCCGCCCTTTCCGCCGCTCTGACCGTGGCACTTTTGGCGGGCGCCGGCGCAACCGATGCCCACGCGGCAACACTGTCCGACACGGTCGGATCCACGCCGTCCGAGGCGACGCTGATGCAGCCCGTCGACTATCGCGGCGACGGTTTTGGCTCCATGCAGGAGTGGAACGCCTCGATGGGGGCCAAGCGCGATTCCCTGGAGGTCCGCGCCCAGATCATCATGAACATGTACGGTGACTATGCCACCGATGACGAGCGCGCTGTACTGCAAGGTTGTATCGACGGTGCGGGCAGTCTTTTGACGATGGAGGAGGTCGACGCGAAGTCGGCCGAGCTCGACGAGCTTCGCTCCGCGCTCGAGGATGCTAAGCGCGAGGCGCTCGAGGCTGCGGCCGCCGAGGCAGAAGCTGCCGAGGCCGCCCAGGCGTCATATGGCAACGCAGGCTACGTCCCATCCTATACGGCAGCTGCGTATTACGCGAACGGCTCGGGCCTGACGCGCTCGAGCGGCGTCAATAACTATAACGGCCGCCGCGAGACTTATTACAGCAGCAATGTGTTGTATCACCACCGCACGGGCGAGTGGACGCAGGACGCCGAGGGCTTTTGGCGCGATTCCGATGGTTACTACGTCGTGGCCGCGGGCGATAAGGCTCAGGGCTCCACGTTTACCGGCTCCAAGGGCGAGTGCAAGGTCTATGACTCCGGCTGCGCAGCCGGAACCACCGACTACTATACCGGTTGGTAATCTGCCGGCACCGATTGCACATGATGGACGGGCGTCTTTACCGAGCTTTCGGGCAATGTAAAGGCGCCCGTTTTTGTGCGTGCTTGAGTTAACAGAGCGCTTACCGTGGCAGTACGCCGCGCATATGGGCGCAGGGCACACTGGTTCATGAGAAATAAGGTCTTTCTCTTGGAGGAAGTGATCTTGTGAACGCTCGAGATATCGCGGTTGCCGCCGTCGCATTGGTGCTTGGTTGCCTTGGTCCTACGGCCGCACTCATTGCGGGCATGCAGGGGTCATGCGGGGCTGCTCCAATCGTGGCTGGCGCGCTGATCGCAGCCGCCCTGCTGGGAAGCGCGGGCGTGGTTCTTTGCCGCGATGACGAGGACGTGGTGCCGGAGTCGCAACGCTAACTGTCGTGAGATTGGCTGCTGGTCATAGACGAAGATAAAAGCCGCCGCAGGGGAAAGGTTCCCTTGCGGCGGCTTTGCTGTTAAGGCTGTTAAATGCAGCGCGTTGGCGCTACCAGCTTTTCTCGATATCGCGGATGCGCTGATAGAGCCACTCGTTTTGCGGCGCCTGGATATCGTGTTTGGCTGCGAGGCGGCAGATAGTGCCCGCGAACTCATCAACCTCGGTTTTGCGCCTTGCGATGCGGTCTTGAGCCATCGAGGGCATACCGGCGGGGG
>CABVCF010000077.1 GCA_902496775.1 uncultured Collinsella sp. | reverse complement strand
CATCATGTCCGTTAACCCTGCTAGCGTCACCAACCCGCCTGCGCAGTTTCCCGAGAACTTTGTCTTTGGCGGCGCCACCGCTGCCTACCAGGTAGAGGGCGAGACCCGGACCCACGGTAAAGGCAAGGTTGCCTGGGACGACTTCCTGGAGGCCCAGGGGCGCTTTTCCCCCGATCCCGCTTCGGACTTCTACAACCAGTACCCCATCGACTTGGAGCTGTGCGAGGAGTTCGGTATCAACGGCATCCGCCTCTCCATCGCCTGGAGCCGCATCTTCCCCATCGGCACCGGCGAGATCAACCCCGAGGGCGTCCAGTTCTACCACGACCTGTTTGCCGAGTGTCACAAGCACCACGTTGAGCCGTTCGTCACGTTGCATCACTTTGACACGCCGCTGCCCCTCTTTGAGAAGGGCGACTTCCTCAACCGCGAGACCATCGACGCCTTTGTGGACTTTGCCACCTTCTGCTTTAAGGAGTACGCCGACCAGGTGACCTACTGGTTCACCTTTAACGAGATCTGGGCCGACGCCTCCAACACCTACATCGAGGGCACCTTCCCCGGTGGCGTCAAGGCGCATCTGGCCGAGGCCTTCCAGTGCGAGCACAACATGATGCTCGCCCACGCCAAGGCAGTATTGGCCTTCCACAACGGCGGTTTTAAGGGCAAGATCGGCGTCATCCAGTCGTTGGAGTTTAAGTATCCGCTCAACGAGAACGACCCCGCCGACATCAAGGCCGCCAACAACGAGCACGTGCTGCAAAACCAGTTCTTGCTCGACGCCACCTTCCGCGGCGACTATGCGCCCGACACCCTCGAGTGCGCCAACCGCCTGGCTGCCGTCTCGGGCGGCACCATCCAGATCCTAGACGAGGATCTGGAAATCATGCGCGAGGCCGCGCTCTACAACGACCACCTGGGCGTTAACAACTACCAGTGCCGCTTCCTGAAGGCTTACGACGGCGAGAACGACCTGCACCACAACGGTACGGGCGAGAAGGGCACTGGCCGCTGGCGCGTTAAGGGTATTGGCGAGCATGTGAACAAGCCTGGCATCCCCACCACCGACTGGGACTGGATCATCTATCCCGAGGGCCTGTTCGATCTGCTCGTCTACATTAAGCAGCGCTACCCCAACTACAAGCAGATCTTCATCACCGAGAACGGCATGGGCTACAAGGACCCCTACAAGGACGGTTTTGTGGACGACCAGCCGCGCATCGACTACATCGAGCAGCACCTACGCTGGTTGCTCAAGGCCATGGAGGTGGGCGTCAACGTGGGCGGCTACTTCCTGTGGAGCCTGCAGGATCAGTTCTCCTGGACCAATGGCTACAACAAGCGTTACGGCTTCTTCTACGTTGACTTTGAAACCCAGAAGCGCACACCCAAGGCAAGCGCATACTGGTATAAGCACGTGGCGCAGACCCGTCGTCTGGACTAGCGGCTGGCGGGGTCGCCTGCCCACATAACCTGTCCCCATTTCTCAGCCGGGGGCGGCACGTCACACGGCGCGCCGCCCCCGGTCTTTTGTTTTTGTTCGGCCTGGGGGCCGTTTGTCTCGATCTGTAACATCTAGCCGAGTTTTTGGGTCCTAGCTGTTACAGATTGAGACGAACAGGATTGCTCTTTCCGAAGAATCTAAATCTGTAACACGTAGCCCGCTTTTGACCGTCTACCTGTTACAAATCGAGACAAACGGAGTAGGACCTAACCCCGTATGTCCCTAACAGTCGAGCGTTCGACCAGCGTACTCGGCACATGAATCGCCTCGATAGACGAGCTCTCTCCAATCGCCGCCTCAAACGCAAGCTTACCGACACCGCGCAAATCAAATCGCAGCGTCGTCAGTCGATTGTGAGGAACAAGTCCCTCGAGTGCGTCGTCGATACCAACCACGCTCACGTCGTCGGGCACGGACAGGCCCGCGTTCTCGAGCGCGGCGATAACGCCCAGCGCCATCTGGTCATTTGCCGCAAGCACGGCAGTCGGCGCCTGCGACCCGCCGGCAAGCACCTCGGCCGCAATCCGCTCGCCCATGGCGTACCCACTGTCCGCACTCCAATCGCCACGCAGCATCGGAGCGGCATCGACATGAGCACGACCCAGCGTATCGCGCCAACCGGCCTCACGAAAACGCGAGGAAATCGAGTTTTCCGGACCCGCCACAAACCGCATATTCGAGTGACCATGTTCCAGCAGATAATTGGTCAACAGCTCGCACGAACCATACTGGTCGGAGTCGATCGTCGTGCAGCGCGGATGCGCATACATGGACAGGATGACCGTTCGCACTCCCGGCTGGGGAACAAACTCCTCAAAATCGGGAGCCATGCGGTTCATGTTGAGAATCATGCCGTCCACGGGTCGCTCGACCATGCGGCGCGAGGCATCGGCAAGTGCATAGGGCTTGTCGCCGCCCATCTCGATCATAGTGACGGCAAAATCGTGCTCGCGCGCCGCTTGCATGATACCCTCGAGCGTCGCCAGGTTACCGACACGTGTGATGTTGTACATGCACAGGCCAATAGAACGATACGACCCGCCGCGCAACGCCGCTCCAGCAAAATTGGGACGAAAGCCCAGCTCTTCCATGGCGGCCAGCACACGCTTGCGCGTCTTTTCCGTCACGTTGGGCATACCGTTGACCACGCGAGACACAGTCTGGCGGCTCACGCCAGCGAGCGCCGCAACCTCTGCCGCGCTCGCCGAATGACCATTCCTTGTCTGCTGAGCCATGCCTTCCACGCTAACCTGCTTCCCAACTATTCCCCGCGCCCATGGCGCATCGTACATACATCGATAACGTGCTCATGATACCCGAGCCATATACCACAACATGAAAACTTCTGTCAATCAAAACCGCTTACCGAACAAATACAACCGTTCGCGGCTGTTTGAAGTTGTTTTGTTTCTATACATCCCAGCCGGATGTTAACGTGCTCATTGTCAAATATTCACGTGCTCATTTTGGTTCTAATCATTTTAAGATAGTGTTTATCGGGCTTTTTCACCGCTGAACGCTAACCAGGGAGCCTCCTGAGCGCAAACGCACAATATCGAACAGCGAGACGAGAGGGTGTATGCATATGTCTTTGCTAAACCGCGTACAGCAGCTGCCGAAGGGCTTTGTTTGGGGCGCCGCAACCGCCGCGTACCAAACGGAAGGTTCCACGAAGGTGGCAGGCAAGGGTAAGACCATGTGGGACGATTACCTTGTCGCCCAGGGTCGCTTTTTGCCCGACCCGGCCAGTGATTTCTACAACCGCTACGAGGAGGATATCCGCCTTTCTGCCGAGCATGGACTCAACGCCATTCGTGTGTCCATCGCCTGGACCCGCATCTTCCCCAACGGCGACGATGCCGAACCCCTCGCCGAGGGCGTTAAGCACTACCACGAGCTGTTCGCCTGCTGCAAAAAGTATGGCGTCGAGCCCTATGTGTCCCTGCATCACTTTGACTCCCCCGCCGCCCTGTTCAACCAGGGCGACTGGCTCAACCGCAAGACCGTCGACGCCTATGTGCGCTATGCCGAGTTCTGCTTCCGCGAGTTCCGCGAGGTCAAGAATTGGTTCACCATCAACGAGCTCATCAGCCTCTCGCACTCCCAATACATCCAAGGCAACTTCCCGCCCAACCATCACTTTGATGTGACGAGCGGCATCCAGAGCCAGCACAACGAGCTCGTTGCCCACGCCCGCGCCGTCAACCTGTATAAGGATCTTGACGAGACCGAGCACCTGGGCGGACGCATTGGCATGGTCAACGTCCTGACGCCGGCATATCCTGCCACCGACTCGCCCGCCGACCAGCACGCCGCCGACCTGTACAACGCCTTCTACACCGACTTCATCATGGACGGCGCCTTCCTGGGTCACTACTCCGCGCGCACCCTCTCACTCATCAACGAGATTCTGCGTGCCAACAACGCCACACTTACGGTTGAGGACAGCGACATGGAGGAGCTCGCCAAGGCGGCGCCCCGCAACGATATGTTCGGCCTCAACTACTATCAGTCGGCGTTTATCGCCGCCTACGATGGCGAGTCAACCAACAGCTTTAACGGCACCGGAGACAAGGGCACCTCGTGCTTTAAGTTTAAGGGCGTCGGGCAGCAGGTCGATATGCCGGGTATCCCCACCACCGACTGGGATTGGCTCATCTACCCGCAAGGCCTCTACGACACGCTCAAGCACATCAGCGCCACCTATCCCAACCTCCCCGTCATCTATATCACCGAAAACGGCCTGGGCCACAAGGACCCCGAGCCCGGCGCAAACGGCATCGTCGCCGATCCCGAGCGCATCGACTTTGTCGACCAGCACATGGAGAAGGTGCTCCAGGCGCGCGCCGAGGGCGTCGACGTCCAGGGCTACTTTATCTGGAGCCTGCAGGACCAGTTCTCGTGGGCCAACGGCTATAACAAGCGCTACGGCCTGTTCTACATCGACTTCGACACGCAAAAACGCTACATCAAGCAGTCGGCACTCTGGTACAAGGAGCTCGCCGACACTATGGCGGACGCGCAGTAGCGCATCGCCTCGCTTTCCCCCGAGAAGGGAGCGGCCCTATGCGATACAAACCCAGCCGCTCCCCTCTCTCCCCCTGGGACCGACCCCGCCTGCACCCGGGCTTTTAGCAAGCGGGAGACCATATAGGTTTTCAACGTCCATGCCATTAAGATTTCATGCAAAGAGGAGCGTGAACTATGGAATCGATCGTTAAGTTCTTGGAGAAAGGTCAGCCGTACTTCGACAAGGTCTCTAAGAACATCTACCTTCAGGCCATTAAAGACGGCTTTTTGGCAGCAATGCCCATCATCCTGTCTTCTTCTGTCTTCCTGCTTATTTCGACCCTGCCGGGCGTTGTCGCCACGGTCGGCGGCTTTACGCTGCCCGACTGGTGGAACGTCGACGTCGTGAACTTCTGCAACAAGGTTTACAACTTCACGATGGGCGTCGTGGGCATCATGGTCGCCGGCACCACCGCAAGCGCGCTGACCGGCTCCAAGAACCGCCGCATGCCTGCCGGCAAGGCCATCAACGCCACGAGCACCATGGTCGCCGCCATGTGCGCTATGCTCATCTTGGCCGTTACCCAGACGAGTGCCAAGATCGA
The DNA here is from genome assembly GCA_902496775.1 of uncultured Collinsella sp. GTDB lineage: Bacteria > Actinomycetota > Coriobacteriia > Coriobacteriales > Coriobacteriaceae > Collinsella. The sequence continues at coordinate 5,111 of CABVCF010000077.1, read as the reverse complement.
CGGCGCCGATGTCTCGGTGTTCTTTACCGACAACATGGGCACCAAGGGCCTGCTGAGCTCCTTTGTCGCCGCATTTGCCACGGTCAACATCTATGCCTTCTGCATTAAGCGAGACATCACCATCAAGCTGCCCAAAGAAGTCCCCGGCGCCATCGCCCAGAACTTCCGCGACATCTTCGCCTTCAGCTTCTCCATCCTGTTTGTCGCCGTCATCGACGTTATCTGCCGCACCTGCTTGGCCGTCCCGTTTGCCAACGTCATCTCCACGCTGGTGAGCCCGCTGTTCGCCGCTGCCGATTCCTACGCCGGCCTCGCCCTCATCTGGTTCATGATCCCGCTGTTCTGGTTCATGGGCATCCACGGCCCCTCGGTCGTTAAGCCTGCCCTCAACGCCGCGCTGTTTGGCAACATCACCACCAACCTCGCCACGCTGCAGGCCGGCGGTCACCCCGCCCTCGCCCTGACCGAAAACTTCGGTAACTACATCGGCGAACTCGGCGGCACCGGCGCCACGTTCATTGTCCCGATCATCTTCCTGCTCTTTATGCGCTCCAAGCAGCTCAAGGCCGTCGGCAAAGCCTCTGTCGTGCCCGTGATGTTCGCCGTCAACGAGCCGCTGCTGTTCGCCGCGCCCATCATCCTCAACCCGTACTTCCTGATCCCGTTCCTGTTTGCCCCCGTGGCCAACGTCCTCATTGGTAAGTTCTTCATCGACTTTTTGGGCATGAACGGCTTTATCTATGCCATGCCGTGGGCACTCCCCGGACCGATCGGCACCTTCATCGACACCAACTTCCAGCCGATCTCTCTGGTCCTGGTTGTCGTCCTGCTGGTCGTTGACTTCTTGATCTACTACCCGTTCTGCAAGGCCTACGACAACGTCCTGTGCAAGCAGGAGGCCGAGACCCTGGCCGAAGAAGAGGCCGAGGAGACCAAGGCCGTCAAGACCGCTGCCGCCCCCGCCGTTGAGGCTCCTGTTGTCGAGACCGCTTCTGCCACTGAGGCCTCCGCAGCTCCGTCCGCCCTTAAGGGCAAGGATCTGAGGGTTCTGGTTCTGTGCGCTGGCGCCGGCACCTCTGCACTGCTCGCCAACGCGCTTAAGGAAGGCGCCGACGAGCTGGGCATCGACATTACCGCCAACGCCGGTGCCTACGGCAGCCACTACGCCATCATGGACCAGTACAACGTCATCGTCCTGGCTCCGCAGGTTCGCACCTATTACAACGAGATGAAGGCCGACACCGACCGCCTGGGCATCACGCTGCTGTCGCCCAAGGGCAAACAGTACATCGACCTCACTAAGGATCCCAAGGGTGCCGTCGCCTGGATCGAGGAAAACCTCGAGGCATAAGACGCTGACACCACCTGCCGCTTGCAGACAATAAATGGCCCGTGCATCGATGTGTGATGCGCGGGCCATTTTGTTTAGACCGCACCCGTCCTCCTGTTCATCTCAATCTGTAACATCTAGCCGAGTTTTTCGGTCCTAGCTGTTACAGATCGAGATGAACGCACAGGCCAAGCCGAAAATCTCAATCTGTAACATGTAGACCACTTTTGACCGTCTAGTTGTTACAGATCGAGACAAACGGAATAGGCCGAGCACGTCTACGCCCGCAAGTCCTTTACGCTGGAACGCTCGACCAACACGCCCGAGACGAGCGTACGGCTTCTGGAGCTCGGAGCTTCCAGACCTGCGACGACCTCGTTGAGCGCACGGACGCCCAGCTCGCGGTGGCGAAACTTCACCGACGTCAGAATCGAGTTGGGAATCGTCTTATAGAGCTCATCGTCGAAGCCGATCACGGACACATCATTGGGCACACTGAGCCCTTTGTCACGTAGAGCCATCATCATGCCGTTTGCCATGCAGTCGTTAGCAGCGAGGACCGCCGTGCAATCGGGTTTATCGGCAAGCACAAGGCCAGCGGCATAGCCACTATCCGCATTCCAATCGCCTTGCAGAGGCTCGGGCGGCTCAATGCCACGCGCCTCGAGTGCCGCACGCCAACCTTTCATACGGCACTGGCTCGACAGCGACTCTTTCTTACCAGAGACGAAGTACACGTTTTTATGCCCGTGGTTCAAGAAGTACTCGCACGCCATGCGCGCGCCGCCCTCTTGGTCGTCACTGACGGTGGAGCAGGTAGGATGCTCCATCGGCGTAATAATCACCGTCTTGAGGTCTTTCGGCGCCTCAAAGGTATCAAAGTCATCGACCATCTGACGCAGGTTGAAGATCATGCCATCAACAGGCAGCTGCGACATCCTACGTGCCGCATCGGCAAGGGTCATCTTCTCCCCTGCCCGCTTTTTGATCATCGTGAGCGCAAAGCCTCGCTCTTCGGCGGCATCGGCGATACCGTCAATCATGTCCACGGCACCGCCCGACAAGTGAAACAGCACGACGCCGATGCAACCATAACGGCCCAACTTGAGCGAACGTGCGGCAAAGTTGGTTCGAAACCCGAGCGCCTCCATTGCGGAATGGACCTTATCGCGCGTCGACTCTCGCACGCTATCGGGCTCGTTGATCACGCGCGACACCGTCTTGAGAGAAACACCCGCGGCAATCGCCACATCGTTCATCGAGACGTTTTTCTTGTCCATCGTTGCCACTGCTTCTCCACTCGGTCCTCTATCGCTTGTTTTTTGCGTTCTAGCATACACTACCTGCCTGACTGATAAATCAACCGTTTACCGGACAATATCGACCACTCACCCGTAAATCCTTGTTGCTCCTCCAAAAATGTCTTACGTTGTCATTAACGAAATGACAACGTTGTCATTTCGCAATGCCTTCCTTAATCAGGAAGGTTTCCGGGCAGTCCTGACCATCCATCGACGACCAGTTCCATCCACATGCATCGCGCATCGAGCAGCAAAGGAGCTCTATGGACGCCATCGTAAAGATGCTCGAGAAGCATCAACCGTTCTTTGAGAAGATCTCGAGGAACATCTACCTCCAGGCCATTAAGGACGGATTCCTTGGGTGCATGCCCATCGTCCTCACCTCTTCGATCTTCCTGCTGATCGCCACCCTTCCCGGCGTAGTCGGCATCACGCTGCCCCAGCCGCTCATCGACTGGTGCAACAAGCTCTACAACTTCACCATGGGCGTCATGGGCATCATGGTTGCCGGCACCACCGCCAAGAACTTCACGGCATCCATGAACCGTCGCATGCCCGCCGGCAAAGTGCTCAACGACGGTTCCACCATGGTGGCCGCCCAGTGCAGCATGCTGCTGCTCGCAGTCACGCAGTTCACCACCAAGTTCAACGGCTCCGAACTTTCGGTCTTCGATTGCACCAGCATGGGCACGCGCGGTCTGTTCTCGGCCTATATCGCCGCGTTCATTACCGTTTGGGTCTATAAGTTCTGCGTCTCGCGCGATCTGACCATTAAGCTGCCCAAGGAGGTCCCGGGCGCCATCGCTCAGAACTTCCGCGACATCATCCCCTTTGGCGGCGCCGTCATCATCTGCGGCATCATCGATGTCGTCGTGCGCAACCTCATGGGCGTTCCGTTCTCCGAGCTGCTTATTAAACTGCTTTCCCCGCTCTTTACCGCTGCAGAAACCTATCCTGGCCTTATCCTTATCCAGGCAGCCACCGCGTTCTTCTGGTTCATCGGCGTCCATGGTCCTTCGATTGTCCAGCCGGGCATCGACCCCATCCGTCTTGCCAACCAGGCCGAGAACCTGCAGGTTCTGCTGGCCGGTGGCCACCCCGCCCACTCCCTCACCTTTAACATGTCGCTCGTAGGTGAGTTCGGCGGCACCGGCGCCACCTTCATCGTGCCGCTTCTGCTGATTCTCTTTATGAAGTCCAAGCAGCTCAAAGCCGTCGGTAAGGCCTCGATTGTTCCTGTTGCCTTCGCCGTCAACGAACCGTTGCTCTTTGGCGCGCCGATGATCCTTAACCCCTACATGCTCATCCCCTTTGTTGCCGCCGGCTGCGTCAACGTGAGTGTTGCCAAGTTCTTTATCGATAACGTGGGCATGAACGGTTTCTCCTTCGTGGTGCCTTGGGCTACCCCTGCCCCCATCGGCATCTTCATCACCACGAACTTCCAGCTTATCGCCCTGGTGTTTGTCGCAATCATCATCTTGCTGGACGCCATCATCTACCTGCCGTTCTTGAAGGCATACGATAAGCTGCTCTGCGACCAGGAGGCCGAGCGCGCCGCCGAGCTGGGTCTCGAGTCCGATGGTGCTGCCACCATCGCCGCCAGTACCTCTGCGCCCGCTGTCGAGCAGACCGCCGCTTCCGTCGAGCCGACCGCCGCTGCCGCCGACAGCAAGCCTGTCGCCGATCAGCCCGAGCCCGTCTCCGACGCATCCGCCAAGAAGGATGTCGATGGCCTGAAGGTCCTCGTCCTGTGCGCCGGCGCCGGCACCTCTGCCATGCTCGCCAACGCCATCAAGGAAGGTGCCGCACAGACCGGAGAGAACATCGCTTCCTCCGCAGGCGCTTATGGCCAGCACACTGCCATCATGGATCAGTACGACGTCATCGTGCTCGCCCCGCAGGTTCGTAGCTACTACAACGACATGAAGGCCGACACCGATCGTCTGGGCATTAAGCTGCTCGCCCCGCGCGGCAAGGAATATATCGACCTTACCCGCGACCCCGCTGGCGCCATCAAGTGGCTCCGCGAGAACCTCGACTAGTTCCTCCCTCTGTTGGTGCCCGGATCCCCAGTTCGGGCACCTCTCCCTATTCGTATCCCACAGAAAGGATGACTCATGACCAACCCCATGCAGTTCCCCGACGGCTTTGTGTTTGGCGGCGCCACTGCTGCTTACCAGGTTGAGGGCGAGACCCGCACACACGGCAAGGGCAAAGTGCCCTGGGACGATTTCCTGGCTGCTCAGGGTCGCTTCTCTCCCGATCCTGCAAGCGACTTCTACAACAAGTACCCGGTCGATATCGACCTGTGCCAGCGCTTCGGCATCAACGGTATCCGCGTCTCCATCGCTTGGAGCCGCATCTTCCCCAACGGTACTGGCGAGATTAACCCCGAGGGTGTCGCCTTCTATCACGAGCTCTTTGCCACCTGCAATAAAGCCGGCGTTATCCCCTATGTCACGCTCGATCACTTCGATACG
>CABVCF010000076.1 GCA_902496775.1 uncultured Collinsella sp. | reverse complement strand
ATCCATTAATCCAGCCAGAACGGGTACGGGTCCCTGTGGTGGAGGTCCTCCCACACGGCCCTGTCGCCCCACTCCGGCCCTCCGTCCTCGCGCGACGGCGAGGCGGAGTAGACGCTGAACAGGAAGTCGATGTCCGCGTCGGTCGGCATCGCGGCGAGCTTCTCGCGCGCAGTCCTCGCGTCCCCCGAGTGCGCGTGGCACCACCAGAACACCGCCTTCACGCGCTTGACCGACGTCAGCCCCCGGTGGTTGCGCAGGACGGCCCCCGGCTGCGAGTTCACCCCTCCCTCGATCATGTTGTTGGTCGACGGCAGCGGGCCGGCCTTGGCCAGGGCGGGGTCGAGGTAGGTGAACAGCGTCCCCGCCGACACCAGCGACGACAGCGACGAGCGCGCCCGCCTCAGCCTCTCGTGGGTGTAGACCCTCCTGCCGTCCACCACGGTCCTGTCCTCCAGGAAGTCGGCCCAGAACCCGCACCAGTCGAGGTAGCGCTCGACCCAGAGCTCGGCCTGGTGCAGCGTCTCGATGCCCATGAGGTCGCGCGCGATGAGGTAGAGCTCGCGCCCCGCCTGGAGCTTCGGCCGCGTCGTCGTGTAGCGCTTGACCTGCGAGAAGGCGTGGAAGGTGCACCTCTGGACCCTGGTGCGCGGCCAGGTCTCGCGCACGGCCTTGGCGAACCTGCTCCCGCCGTCGGTGACGACCACCTCGGGTGCCGGGATCGGCGCCATGAGGGCCGACCACGCCCTCGAGTTCTCCGACCTCGCCATGTACCAGGAGACCACCCGCTCGCCGCTGCAGCATATGAGCACCACGAGGTCGCGCGCGACCCAGATCCCGTCGACGTAGAGCACGCGGTGCAGCTCGCCGTCGGGGACGGGCATCGGCCAGACCTCCCAGAACTCGGCCGTCCTGCGCCTGAAGGACCGCCCGCCGCCCGGCATCGCCGCCTGGGAGTCCTTGGAGAGGAGCCACCCGAGGAACTCGTCCAGCCTCGTCGCCGTGTCGTCGTACCTCACCGTCGTCGACGCGCCGCAGGCCGTGCACCTCCACCGCTGGGACCCCGATGAGGTCCTGCCGTTGCGCTTGGTCCGACCGCCGCAGTAGGGGCAATAAACGGCCTTCATGGGCACCTCTTCCGAAAGGGTATTTAACGGTTCCGGAAAAGGTTATCTACCTGCGGGAACGATAGGCAACCGGACACACATTCTGTCCGAGCGGTTAAAAGCGGGCACGGAATTTAAACGGCTGAAAAAGGGGCATCGACCTGCGCCGATGCCCCCAACGTGGACACACATTTTGTCCTATAAGCCCCTATACGAAACAAAAGAGGCACCGCAAAGACGGTCTCTTTGCGGTGCCTTGTCATACCAATTAATGAGCAGGGAGGACTCTCCCCTATTTCACATTGTTACGCTTAGAGCGAGAGGTTTCTAATCGACGTAACGCAGGAAGCCTCATCCACGCCCGAAACGCGGAAGATGATGTCCTCGCCGCACTCGCCGTAGAGAGCCATGAGGCCCATAACGTCGCGACCGTCGGTATGACGGTCACCGATGCTGACCGACACGTCGCTACGATGCTTGGCAATGATGTCATAGAGCAACGCAACCGGGCGGGCATGTAGTCCCAACGGATCTTTAATCGTCTTTGTAAACTCGACCATGTCCCCTCCCACGACATCGCACATTCGGCCGGCAAAACCCAGCCACGTGGTAGTTATTGTAGCGTTAGATGCTTGTCGAGAGCCCCTCCGGATACCCCGTGGTCAAAAAGTGGCAAATATGAGTACTGTCACCAATTTAGTAGCAGCAAAATCGAAAGCAAATTGCCTACTTTGAGCGATTCGAAGAGGTTGAAAGCCGTCAAACGCCCTTTAAAGGGGGTTAGATAAATTGATTTTGAGTCCATTTTCGCTCAGAACAGGTCGAAAAATATGACACCTCTTTTGCAACAGTACTCATATTTGGCGTTTTTTGACCACGGGGTCCAAAACCATGCCCCAAAACACAAAAGGAGAGGCCTCGTAAGGCCCCTCCTTAGGAAAGGGAATCGATTTATTCCACAGCCGTAGATTAATCCTAGCCGCTACTCCATCATGTCGAGGACGGAGGGACGCAGCTCGCTCTCGGCAGCCTCGGGATCGGTCTCGCGCAGACGGTTGATATAGCGGTTGTACCACATCACGGCAAGGCCCAGAAAGACAACCACACCGCCAACGTTGTAGACCAGCGTCAGCCACAGCGGCTGATCGAGCGGAATGGTGCCGCAGATAAGCACGAAGCAGAAGACCACAAGCAGGAATGCGGCAACGACCAGGCCAAAGCTGCGCGAGCCCATGCGGAAGTCACGGGGAGCGGCGTCGAAGTTCTTGCGCAACATAAAGTAGGCAAGCAGGATCAGCAGCGGCGGGAGCAGAGCAGTGGCAGCCGTCATGTTAGTGACGATCATGAGCAGGTCGTCGAGGTTGCCGGAGCCCAGGGCCGGGATGATCAGGATGGGGACGACGATGGCGAACTGCAGCCAAGCGGCGCGGGCGGGAATGCCATGCTCGTTAAGCTCGACGATCTTGCTACCAAAGACGCCCTTGGGGATCTCGGTGAAGAACACCTTGATGGGAGCGGAGGTCCACATCATGAGGGAGCCCAGCGTAGCAGCGAGAAGGATCAAGCCGATGACGCGCGTGGACACTTCCATGGGAATGCCAAAGTGGGCAAAGACAGCGCCGAATACGTCGAAGATGCCGGTGGAGATGGCAACGCTGCCCTCGGGGATGAACAGGTTAACCAGCAGCGAAGCGCCTGCATACAGAAGGCCGATGGTCAGGCCGGCGATAACGACGGTGCGCACGAAGGCCTTGACGCCACCCTTAAGGTCGTTAAGGAACACGCCGACAGACTCAGCGCCGCCAACGCCCTGGATGATCCAGGCAAGCGTACCGAAGAAGCCCCACGCAGTTGCGAAGTTGCTCATGTCGGGAGCCATGTTAGCGGGAGTAGGAGCCGTAGCGAACTCAACGCCGCCAAAGGCAGCAGCCAGGGACAGCAGGATGAACACGGCGGTCAGGCCGAGAGCCGCGGTCGAACCGAAGGAGGAAATGGAGCCGATCCACTTAGCGCCCTTGGTCGAAACCCACGTGGCGATAGCAAAGACGACGATCTCGATAATGGTGATCCACAGCTGCGAAAGCTCGGCGTTGGCACCAAAGAACACGTAGCTCGCGTAGATGATGACGTTGGGCAGGACGGACGCAAAGAAGAACAGGTTAACGAACCAGTAGCTAAATGCCGTCAGGAACGCCCAGCGGCCGCCCATCGAGGTCTTGACCCAGGCGTACACGCCCGACTCGGAGTCCTTGTTAAGGCCGACGAACTCGGCGGTAACCAGGGTATAGGGGACAAAGTACAAAAGCGTGGCAAAGAAGAACGACGGCGCAGCTGCCAAGCCGATGGCCGCGTTGTTGTTGATGATGTTCTTGATACCGAACACGGCGGCGACCGTCATGCCCAGCAGAGCGAACGAACCGATCGTTCCTCGTTTTTCAGAGCTCATAAGCCCTCCCAATCATCCGTTATATCTCATCTAAAACCGTCCGGACTGCAAGTGCAAACACGGACGGCGCACCTGCTAAGGGGAATGGGGAAAAGGGAGTCAACAAAGCCATCCCCCTTAACGGCGCAAAGCAAACGTCCAGGTGGACGAATACTACTTGTTGGGGAAGGAATATCCTTCAACCGTCACGTGCAGCACCACGACGCGGGGATCCGTGGCATCGGACACGACACGGTATGCCTCGTCAATTTCGACGACGGCAACGCCGCCGGCGGGAATCGGCACGGTCTCCCCCGTACCCTCAAAGCGCTCGCGATCATCGATATCGCTGTAAGCGCGGGTGCAGGTGAGGCCTGCCTTGGAGGCAACCTCGACGGTCAGGTTGCCGTCGAGCGGGGCGAGCACGGCATGGTAGCGACGGTGACCGACCAGATCGGCGGTAGCCGCCTCGTGGGCGTTCACCCACCAATACACCAGCGAGTCGCCGATGGAGTACGCCACATCGTGCTGCAGTTCAGAAACGCCGTCGAGCGCCTGTCCGGTACGCATCCACTTCTTGACGGACTTCATCTGAGCATCGAAGTCGGCACGTGAGTTAAAGACATGCATGACTTATGCCTCCTTAATGGGTGCCAGCGCCTGAGCCAGATCGGCAGACGTCAGCGGTCGCAGGGACACCTCAAAGCTGAAGCTCTCAAAACGGGTGCGATAGGAATCGAGCACCTCGGAACCCCAAGAGTTCGAGCCAAGGCCGAGCAACTGGTCGTTGATGTTGACCGTAACCGTGTCGCCCTTGACAAGGTCGTAGACGTGCTTGGCGTTATCGATAGCCTCGCAGCTATAGGGCCATGCCGAGAACGAGAACGGGTTGGAAGCGGCATCGGCCGGACGAGTCACCAGCACGCCGTCACCGTGGCTAGAGCGCAGGGCAACCCAGCGGGTACCCTCGCGGTTAGCGCAATCCTGGGGCATGACATACGGCGTGAACATGTCGTCGACCGTAGTGCGGTAATGGCCGACCGGGTTGGCGCGCAGCGAGTCCGGATAGTTCTCGCCCGGGCCGTGGCCATACCACTCGACGGCACGATCGCAACCGGGAACCTCAAAGGAGATGCCGATGCGCGGGATGATATCCGAGTAATCGCCGTAGGGCTCGCCGGAAACCTTGAGGTCGACGCGACCGCTCGGAAGCACGGTGTAGACGAGCACGACGCGCATGCCGAACGCGCGGACGGGAGGAGCAATACGTTGGCTCACGGTAACGACGACCGCATTGCCGTCCTGCTTCCAAGAAACCTTGCGGGTGGACGTCTGCATCACATCGATGAAGTTGTCCTTCCACAGGGAGTCATACTCCTGAGCGTGGTTATCGACGAGCGGATGCCAAAAACCAACCTGGGGACCAGAGGCCATGACGTCGCGGCCGGATGCCTTCCACTCGCTCACGGTACCGTTAACTTTGCTGAAGGTCAGCTCACCGTTGAGGGAGTGAATGCGGATCTCCTGCTCGCTCTCTTCGACCGTAAGCTCAGGGCGAGCGGGGGCCACGATGGCCGGTGCCGGATGGTTTGCGATGGCAAACTGGCTTGCGCCCAGCTGGAACATCGGCTTGCACCAGGCGTGAGCGGCCATGGTGTAGGCGTGCACGGTCAGCAGGGTCTCGCCCACTGCGGCCTCGCGAATCACCAGTGGCAGCTGGACGGACTCGCCGGGGGCAACCGCACCGGGCACGAGCGTCTTGCGGCTGACCACGTCGCCGTCCACCAGGGTCTCGGCCGACAGGCAAACATCCTCGAGAGTGGTGAACCAACGCTTGTTGGTGACGGTCAGCTCGCCCGCCTCGGCATCGTAGGCCATGCGAACCGGGCAGATGACCTGGCCATACTCAGTGAGGCCCGGGCTCGGCTGCTGCCAAGGGAACACCATGCCATCGATGCAGAAGTTGCTGTTGTTGGGGTAATCGCCGTTGTCGCCACCATACATATCGTAGGCAACGCCGTCCTCGGTCACAGCAGCCAGACCGTGGTCGCACCATTCCCAAATAAACTGGCCCTGGATGCAATCCCAGCGATCGAAGACCTCCTGGTACTCGGACAGGCCCCCGGGACCGTTGCCCATGGAGTGACCGTACTCGCAGTTGATGCGCGGCTTGGGGAACGGATGCTCGCCAAAGTCGTTCATCTGCGAAACACGGGAGTACATCGTGGAAATGACATCAACGGTATCGGCGTTGCGGTCCTCCTCGTAATGGACCGGACGACCATCGAGCTCGTGAGCCTTGGCATACATTGCACGGATGTTGCAGCCATAGCCGCTCTCGTTGCCCATCGACCACATAATGATGCAGGCGTGGTTGCGCTCCTGCATCACCAGGCGCTCGACGCGGTCAACGTAGGCCGGCTCCCATGCCGGGTCGTCGGTGACCAGGGCGATATTGCCGATATTCTCGAAGCCGTGGCTCTCCATATCGGTCTCGGCGACCAGCATGATGCCGTACTCGTCGCACAGCTCGTAGAAGCGCGGGTCGTTAGCGTAGTGGGACGTGCGCACCGCGTTGATGTTGTGCTGCTTCATGAGCTCCAGGTCGCGGCGCATGCGCTCGAGGCCCACGGCGCGGCCCTTGTGATCGTCGTGATCGTGGCGGTTGACGCCATGCATCTTAAAGTAAGTGCCGTTGAGGTAGATATGATTGCCCTCGACCGTCACCTCGGCAAGACCCTGGCGATGCGGGACGTACTCGCTGACCTCGTCGCCGTCGTAGACCTCAAACGTAAGATCGTAGAGGAAGGGGTCCTCGGGATTCCAGAAGTGGGCATCGGTCACGCTGCACTCGGCATGGCCGTCGACGCACTCGCCCGTAGCGACCACATTCTCGCCATCGCTGAGCGTATACACGATGCGGGTAGCGCCCTCGGCCACCGTATCGAGCGTGATCAGAGCGGTATCGCCCTCGCGGTGCGTGCGGAACCTAAAGTCGACCAGATGCGCGGCGGGACGCTGCATAAGGTACACGTCGCGGAAGATGCCCGAGGCCCACCACATATCCTGGTCCTCGATGTAGCTGCCATCGCTGTACTGCAAGACCTTAACCGCAAAAAGGTTGTCGCCCTCGACGAGCGCGTCGGTCACGTCGAACTCGGCAGACAGGCGCGAACCCTTGGTCATGCCGATAAACTGACCGTTGACGTACAGCTCGCCATAGCTCTCGATGCCGTCGAAGCGAATGATCTCGCGAGCGCCGGCAGGAACGGCGGGAAGGTTGACGATGCGCTGGTAGACGCCCGTGGGGTCGTCGGAGGGAACGAACGGCTGATCCACCGGGAACGGGAAGCCCTCGTCGGTGTAGGCAAGGTTGCCATAGCCATCCACCTGCCACAGGTGCGGGACCTCCACGCGATCCCACTCGGGCTTGTACGTGGAGAGCTCCTCGTTGGAGACGGCAGCGGGGCCCTCAAAGAGGCAGAACTGCCACGAGCCGGACAGCTGGACAAACCCGCGCGACAGCTCGCGGCTGTACGTTGCAGCGAGATCGGCGGTCTCGTAACCCATAAAGTACGCATGGGGTGCCAGGCGGTTCCTGTGGGTGAGCGCTTGGTTTTCCCAATCGTTAATGGCGTCCATGATGATGCTCCTTCGTCATCGTAGTGATTTTTGTGCAACCGGTTGTCCTTATCTTACGGGCGATGCAAAAAGCTGTGCAACCGGTTGTCCGCTGAACGGTCGATTTGGCCGGGTTAACGGTGCAACCGGTTGTACAATCACAACACTTATGTCACCCTGAGTATCGAAACTCAGCGCAAGACATCGTTCTTAAGCTCGTAGGCAACCTCCACGCCCGCTGATATCTCACCCACACGAGACGTATTCGATTTCGGCTTGGTTGCAAAACGACACCGGTCACCGGATATCATGAACGCTGTTCAGGCGCACTATAGTAAGCTGTATCCGCACCAGCCCGTATCAGTGACAACATCGACCTCATTTTCCAGGAGACGCCATGACCCAACCAGTTCGCACCGCACCTACGCTTGCCGAGGTTGCCGCAGCTGCCGGCGTATCGCGCTCCACGGCATCGCGTGCCCTCAACGATTCGCCCCGCATTAGCGAGGAAACCAAAAAGCGCGTCCGCGCGGCGGCCAAGGAAGTCAATTTTGTCCCCAACGCTCGTGGCCGAGCGCTCGCTGTCGGGCGCACGGAAATCATCGCCGTGCTCGTGACCGAGCCCCTGAGTGAACTCTTCAGCGACCCCACCTATAGCGAGTTTTTGAGCGGCATTACCGAGGAACTGTCGGAGTCGTCCTATCTGCCCGTTATCTTGCAGGCGTCTTCTACGCATGAGCGCAACCGCGCACGCGAGCACTTTGAGCGACGCTCGTTCGACGCCGTGATCGACGTCTCCCCCTACAAGGGCAGCGAGCTGCTCGAGGTGCTGCGCGAGCTGGGCGTACCCACCGTGTTGTGCGGCCAGCTCGAGGGCCACCCCTATCGCGATGTGTTCTCGACGGTCTACTCTGACGACGAAGAGGGCGGACATTTTGCGGCACTCGCCATGAAAGATCGCGGGCGCAAAGATATCGTCGCCGTGTTGGGACCGCAAGACAACCCCGCTGTTGTCGACCGCCTGCGCGGCTACCGCGCCGTCTTGGGCGAAGACCTCCCAGACGCAAACGTTATCTATACCGGCTGGAACAGCGGAGACGGCTATCAGGCCATGCACCAGATTCTCGCGCGCGAGATCGCTTTCGATGGCGTGCTCTGTGGATCGGACCGTATCGCGGCTGGCGTCATCACCGCACTCAACGAGGCAGGCCTATCCGTTCCGGCGGACGTTTCTGTCGTCGGCTTCGACGATCACGAGATTGCGGCGTGCTGCGTCCCCGCGCTCACGACCGTCCGCCAGCCCCTGCGCGAAGAAGGCCACATGGCCGCCAACATTGCGCTCGACATGATCAAGGGTGCCGAGCCCACCACCTCCGTGATGCACATGCAGCTGATCCAGAGAGACTCGCTATAAGAAACTGGGCCGGGCTTTCCGCCAGACAGTTGTTACGGAAAGCCTGCCGCGTTTTGAGCGCTCATTCTGGGGCACAGTTTCCGTTAGACAGCTCAACCGGAAACCGTGCCCCATTATTTTGCCGAATTCTGGGTCGCGCTTTCCCAGAGGACCCCCTTTGGGAAAGCGCGACCCGTTCTGGACGCAGATTCCGGGATGCGCTTTCCGTGACGCCTGGTCACCCCATGCCATCACAACCTCGGCGCATAAAAAACGAGGGAAGGCACACGTCCTTCCCTCGTTGCGGGCAATATGTAGCCGCTTGCCTACATCAGGCGCAGGCTGACGTCCTTGAGCTGGGCGCCGGAAACGGCACTCGGAGCACCCGACATGAGGTCGGAGCCGCTGGCCGTCTTGGGGAACGCCATGACGTCGCGGATGGAGTCGGAGCCGGTGAGCAGCATGCACACGCGGTCCAGGCCCAGAGCAAAACCGCCCATCGGGGGCGCACCAAACTTGAGCGCCTCCATGAGGAAGCCAAACTGAGACTCGGCGCGCTCCTCGGTAAAGCCCAGGAGCTTGAGCATGGACATCTGCATCTCGGCGTTGTGGATACGCATACCGCCACCGCCGGCCTCAAAGCCGTCCATGACAAAGTCGTAGGTGCACGAACCGGCTGCCAGCGGATCGGCCTCGATCTTGGCGATGTCGGTCTCGGTCGGCAGGGTAAAGGGCTGGTGCTCGGCAGCATAGGCCTTGCGATCCTCGTCCCAGTGGAACAGCGGGAAGTTGACGACCCACAGGAAGTCATGGCCCTCGCGCTTGATCTCGAGTGCGTTGGCCATGTGCGAACGCATGCCACCCAGGATCTCGTCGGAGAGCAGGCGCGGGCCGGCGGCGAACATCACAAGGTCGCCGGGCTCGACGTCCATGCGCTCGCGCAGAGCGGCCATCTCCTCGTCCGAGAAGAACTTGACGATGGGGCTGTTGATGGAGCCGTCCTCGCGGAAGGCGATCCATGCCAGGCCCTTGGCGCCAAACGTGGAGGCCACGCCGGCGAGCTTATCGATCTTGGCACGTGCCCAGGCACCGGCGCCCTTGGCGTTGATGGCCTTGACGACGGAGCCCTCCTCGTTTGCGGCAGTCGCAAAGACCTTGAACTTGGAGTTGGCAAAGATGTCGGTCAGGTCGACCAGGTGCATGCCATAGCGGGTATCGGGCTTGTCGGAGCCATAGGTGTCCATGGCATCCCAGTAGTTCATACGACGCAGCGGCGTGGGCATCTCGACACCCATGCGGCCGAAGGCATCGGCAAGAACCTCTTCGAGCGCGCTCATGACATCGTTCTGGTCCACGAAGGACATCTCGATATCGACCTGGGTGAACTCGGGCTGACGGTCGGCACGCAGGTCCTCGTCGCGGAAGCACTTGGCAACCTGGTAGTAGCGCTCAACGCCACCAACCATGAGCAGCTGCTTCAGAAGCTGCGGGGACTGCGGCAGAGCGTAGAAGTTGCCCGGCTGGATGCGGCTGGGAACGATGAAGTCGCGGGCGCCCTCGGGCGTGGACTTGAACAGGGAGGGCGTCTCGACCTCCATGAACTCACGGTTGTGCAGTGCCTCGCGAATGGCAAAGGTAAAGTCGGAGCGCAGCTTGAGGTTGGCCATCATCTCGGGACGGCGGAGGTCCAGATAGCGATAGCGCAGGCGGGTGTCCTCGCTGGTCTCGATGCCGTCCTCGATTTGGAACGGCGGGGTGACGGACGTGTTGAGCACCTCAGCATGATCGGTCAGGACCTCGATCTCGCCGGTCGCGAGCTTGGTGTTGGTGGTCTCCTCG
>CABVCF010000075.1 GCA_902496775.1 uncultured Collinsella sp. | reverse complement strand
GCTTAGTAGCTATCGTACGAATAGTCGGTAGAATCGGTGGGCGTCTGACCGTCAGTTGCGGTATCGGCGCCATCCGTGGACTGGGCATCGGTACCGTCGGTGGTATCGGTACCATCGGTGGTGTCGGTACCATCAGAACTTTCACCATTCTCGGAATCAGACGTCTCCTTCTTGGGAACGGTGATCGTCACACGCGCCACGCCCGAGGTCTTGGTATCGTAACGAACCTTTTCACCGTTCTTGGTAACGGTGACATCGGAAGGCTTGGACGTGGTGATCTCGATCGAAGACTCGGGCGTGTACTCCTGCTCAAAGGGGCCAGTCGCCTGGGCGCCATAGACCGACTTGCCGTCAACCTTGACCTCAATCCACGCGGTCTTTCCATTGGCAACGGAGACTTTGACCTTCGTGACCTCGTTCTCTTCCTTCTTGGCCGTCGTCTTGGTAGCGTCCGAATCAGTCGACTCATCCGTCGCCTCATCGGTGTCTTCGTCCTCGTCGACCATTTCGGTCTTCTTAGAAGACTTCTTGGTCGTCGTCTTGGTAGCAGTGGGCGTCTCGGGCGTGTTCTCGGGCGCCGAAGATGCGCAGCCGCGCAGAAGCACCACGATGAGCACGATCAGCAGCAACGCCACGGCACCGATGCCGGCGTAGACGATACGCGGATCGAGCCCGTTGTTTTGAGGAGTACGTGATCCGCCGCGTCCACGACTGGAACTGCTGCGGCCGCCTCCCTGAGGCATACGACCGCGATTGCTATCGGAACGGCCGCGATAGCCGCCCTGGCTCTGAAGGCTGCGCTGACCCGAGCGGGGCGCAAGTTCACCGCGGCCTTGATAGCCACGCTGGACCGAACGCGGAACCGAAGAGCGCTGGCCATACGGCTGTGATTGAGAGCGAAGACGCGGCGTCACCTGCGTGGTATCGGCATCCGCATAGCCACCGCGAGAGCGTCCCGTAGAGGCACCGCGGTAACCGCGATCGCAATAGCCGCCGTCGCCGTAGCCGGCACGAGGGTCACGCGCCACGCCGCGGGCAGCGGGAAGTGCACGGTCCTCGGGCATCGGCGTACTGCGGAAACGGTCACGCTGTGAGCGAATCTCCTCGCCCGAACCCGTCTCGGTAATATAACCGGCCTGCTGAGGACGCTGTCCATAGCGGGTCGAACGACCGCCCTGAACCATCAGGAAGCGCCCGTTATCGATCGAGGAACGCGAATTGACGTAGCCGGCGGCGTCCTGAAAACGACCGCCCTGCTGCGACGTCTCACGTTCGTATGCCATCAGGTCGTCAAAGTAGGCATTGACGACCTCGCGCGGATTGAGGCCCAAAAAGCGAGCATAGCTCGAAATCATGCCCTGCGCATAGCCGCGCGGCGGCATCGAAGCAAAGTTACCGGTCTCGAAAAACTCGATGATCTGCGGCCTGATTTTGATGGTGTTGGCGACCTGCTGAATGGAAAGGCCCATTCGGCGACGCTGCTCGAGCAGCATGTCACCAAAGCGTGCAGCCATCAGAATCCTCCAAACTCACGATCTTCACGTGCCATCTCGGCGTCGACAGATTCCAGCGCGGCAAGCCCCTCCTCGTCCAACAGGACCTCACGCGGCTTGGAACCGTCAGGCGGTCCGACGACACCCTTTTCTTCCAGCATGTCCATAATACGCCCGGCACGCGCATAGCCAACCTTCAGACGACGTTGCAGGCCAGATGTGGAGCCAAGCTGCGATTCCACCACAATATGAGCAGCTTCCCAGATAAGCGGGTCGTCGTCCTGAGGCTCGGCAACGCCGGTACGGACAATGCCGCCGCCACCCGCCATGGACATGGAAGCGGGCGCCACGGCAGACAGGATCTCCTCATGGTAGTCGGGCTCGCTCTGCGACTTAACGAACTCGACAATCTCGTTGATTTCGTCGTCCGAGACAAAGCAGCCCTGGATACGGCGAGGCTTGCCCCAGTCGACCTTGGAGAACAGCATGTCGCCCAAACCGGTGAGCTTTTCGGCACCCATCTGGTCGATGATGACGCGCGAGTCGATGCCCGTGGCGACGTTAAAGGCGATGCGGTTGGTGATGTTGGCCTTGATAAGGCCCGTCACCACGTTGGAGCTGGGGCGCTGCGTGGCCACGATAAGATGAATACCGGCGGCACGGCCCAGCTGTGCAATACGTACAATCGAGGCCTCGACATCCTTACCGGCGACCATCATCAGGTCCGAGAGCTCGTCGATGATAATGACCAGATAGGGCATCTTTTGCGGCGGGTTATCGTAATGCTCAAACTCGCCGGCGGCCTGCTTTTCGTTATAGGTCGAGATCTTACGCACGTTAAGACGCTCGAAGACCTTCAGGCGACGCTCCATCTCGGACACGGCCCATTGCAGAGCGCTCGCGGCCTGCTTGGGCTCGGTCACCACGGGCACATAGAGATGCGGCAGACCGTTATAGCCCGCAAGCTCGACGCGCTTGGGGTCGACCATGATCAGGCGAACGTCCTCGGGAAGCGCGCGCATGAGCAAGGTCGTAATGATGGAGTTAATCATGACCGACTTACCGGAACCAGTGGTACCGGCGATCAGCAGGTGGGGCATCTTGGCAAGGTCGGCGACGACCGGCGTGCCCTCGGCATCGCGCCCGATTGCGAGCTCGAGCGGACCGCCCTTCACATAGGGCAGCACGTCGCCCAGGTTGACGTTTTGGCGCTTACGGTTGGGAATCTCGATGCCCACGAGCGAGGTGCCGGGGATCGGGGCAAAGATACGCACCGACTGGGCAGCGAGCGAAAGCGCGATATCGTCCTCAAGGCTCGAAATCTTGCTCACGCGCTCGCCCTCGCCAGGTTGCAGCTTAAAGGTCGTCACCGTGGGGCCGGCGATCCAGCCGACCACGCGGGCACTGCGGCCAAACTCAAGCAAGGTGGACTGCAACGACTCAGCAGTCTGTTCCAGCTCCTTGTCAGATGACGCGGAGGACGCCGACTGCGGGTTGGCATGCAGAATTTCGAGTGGCGGAAGCTTGAGGCCGCCCTCTTCTTCGCCCTCGTTATCTGCGGGGACATTGTCAGCTCCCCCATCGCTAGAAGTAGACACCTCGACAGCGCCCGCGACAGCCGTATCGGCAACCTTGGGATGCTTCAGGAAATCGGGGATCTGCGGAGCTGCCGAGACAGGATTAACGGCAAACGGCGGCTCGGACTCGTCAATCTTATCGGGATCGTCTTCCATCGAAAGCTGGCCGGTTACCAGGGGGCGCTTGGCATGGCGACGCGGCAGCAAAGTTGTCTTTGCGGTCTCAATCGGAACCTCGTCGTCCTCGTCATCGCCCTCGGTGAGCTCAATCTCGCTATCGGACCAAGACGGGTCGGGCTCACTTGTATTCAACTTGGGTGTAGCCTTGCCCTTCTTGGCATGGCGGCGCGGCAACAATGTGGTCTTGGCCCGCTCAGCTTCCACTGCCTCGGACACGTCGACAAACGGATCCTCGTCCTCGTCGTCATTGTCCAAAACCGGGTCCACATCGTTGCCCATGACCGTGGTCACGGCAGCATCGGAGCCCTTTTGACAAAGAATGCTCAGGTGCGGACGGGCAACGCCGGGCACCGACAGGGCTTCGTCGTCACCCCACGGGCTCGCGTTGACGTCGGAACGACGGCGCTCGGCAAAATCGGCCGCACGGTCGCGAGCAGAGCGCAAAACGCCACCCACCGAAAAGCCGATGATGACCAGGCCCACGACGACAAGGCCCAACAGGACCACCATCGCGATAGGCTTACCCAGGGCATTCTGCAGCGCACTCGCAATAAACGCACCGATGTAGCCACCCGAGGCGGACAGATTTTGCGGCGTGAACATAAGGTCGCACGAGTCGCTCGTACCTGGCACCATCAACGAAAGAATGGAGACGACGGCGATAAAGACCACGGCGCCGCCCGCAACAGAGCGCGCGTTGAGCGGCGAGTCCTCGCCTAAAAAGAGCGTGGCGGCAAACAGCAAAATGACGATCGGCAGCACGTAGGCGCCCAGACCAAAGCCCAGGTGGTAGAAACCGGCAACCGCAGCCGTAACGGGTGCGGTCGCCGGCGAAATCACGGCAATGAGGGACGCAATCGCCAAAACGGCGATGACCACGCCGGCAATATCGCGGTTGGCCGAGGGCTCGACCAGGGGCTCAAAATCGTCGAAGTCGGCCTCGTGGCCCTTATTGGCACGCAGATGGGAACCGGCACCCTTAGCAGATGCCGGTTGGTTGTTGGCTTTATTGCCTTTGGCGTTTTGTGCAGATCCGCGCGCCAAACTAAACCTCCATGACGACCGGGATAATCATCGGACGAGTGCGCGTACGACTCCAGATAAAGTTAGAGAGCGAGTCGCGCACGGCCTTGCGAATGGCATCGGAACCGCTGCTCGTAAAGCTGAACTTGCCCTTCTCAATCGTCTTCATAATAGACGCGGAGGCATCCTCGGAGAACTGGTCGTCGATGGCAAACGAGACGCCGCGGCCCGAGAACTCGATGGCCTCGATCTTCTTGTGCTTGAGCGAGACGATGGCGACGGCCGTGACCATACCGTCATTGGCGAGCTTCTGACGATCGCGCAGGACGATGGGGTCGGTATCGCCGATACGCAGGCCGTCGACGTAGACGACGCCGGACTCGACGGGCGTACCGCGCTTGACGATACCGCCGCGCATCTCGAGCGTGTCGCCGTTATCGAGGATAAAGATATGATCGTCCTTGATGCCCATCTTGCGGGCCAGCTGGGCATGGGCGCGCAGATGCACGGCCTCACCGTGAACCGGCATAAAGTACGTGGGCTTGGCCATGGCCATCAGGAGCTTGAGCTCCTCCTGGCTACCGTGACCCGAGACGTGGACAAGAGCGCGGTTCTTATCCCACACGTCGCAACCGAGCTTGGCCAGGCTGTTGACGACCTGCTGGACGGCTTTCTCATTGCCGGGAACAGGAGTTGCCGAGAGGATAACGGTATCGCCCTCGTGGATGGAGAGCGTCTTGTGCTCTCCGTTGGCCATGCGGGACAGGGCCGACAGCGGCTCGCCCTGCGAACCGGTGCACATGACGACGATCTTGTCGTCGGGCAGGTTATCGATATCGAAGGCATCGATGATATCGGCATCGTCGATGTTGAGGTAGCCCAGCTCGCGCGCGACGCGGGTGTTGGTGAGCATGGAGCGACCGGTCACAACGACCTTACGGCCGCACTTGCGGGCGGCATCGCAGATCTGCTGCAGTCGATGGATGTGGCTCGAGAACGACGCGACGAACACGCGCCCCGGAGCATTCTTGATGGCATGCAGCAGATTGGGGCCAACCTCGGCCTCGGACTTAGTAAAGCCAGGAACCGTGGCGTTGGTGGAGTCGGACAGCAACAGGTCGATGCCCTGCTTGGCAAAGCGGCTGATAGCGGCATAGTCGGGCGTGACGCCGTCGATGGGCGTCTGGTCGAGCTTAAAGTCGCCGGTGTGCATAACGGTGCCCTGGTTGGTGCGGATAAACACGCCCAGAGCGCCCGGGATGGAGTGCGTCATCGAGAAGAAGTCGAGCGAGATGCCACCCAAATTGACGTGACTGCCACCCTTGACCTCACGGAACTTGGGTGCTCGAATGCGGAACTCGGAGAGCTTGCCCTCGATAAAGCCAAGCGTCAGCTTGCTCGAGAAGATGGGCACCTTATTGTTGAGGTCCTGCAGCAGGTACGGAAGCGAACCGGTGTGGTCCTCGTGGCCGTGGGTGACGATGATGCCGCGGAGTTTCTCCTCGTTCTCCAGAACATAGGTGTAGTCGGGAAGCACCAGGTCGATACCGGGCTGAGAGTCATCCGGGAACATGAGGCCGGCGTCGACGAGCACCATGTCGTCGCCGCACTCGAAGACCGTCATGTTCTTACCGATGCCGTCAAGGCCGCCGAGCGGAATGATCTTCAAGGGAGATGATTTTTTAGCTGCCATAGGTGAGTGTTGTTTCCTTTCTTCGAAACGGGTCTGGAACAACCGACGGGGCGCTTCTGGCAAACCGACCGCCGGGAACGTACAAACATGCATCACAGAGTCGATGCAATAACCACAGTATGATACCCATTTGCACAACAACAGACCACCCATGCATCAAAGCCCCATCTGAACCGGTCTATCCCGCCGGGAATAGCAAAAGGGCGACCCCTGTCCGGAGTCGCCCTTATTGAGCTGCTTATGTGCGGCTGCTACTCAGCGTCGTGGTGACGGCGGGGCTTGCGGCCTCCGTTGTCACCGGGACGGCGCGGACGATCGCTGCGCTCGGAGCGCTCGCGACGCGGACGCTCACGACGCTGGAAGTGCTCGCCGTCGCCCTCGGAGGCACCCTCGGCGCGAGCCGGGGCCTCGGGCTTGTCGAGACGATCAAGCGAGATCTTGCCGCGATCGTCGACCTCGATGACGACGACCTTGACCTCGTCGCCCACGTTGAGGACGTCCTCGACCTTCTCCACGCGACCCTTGGCGACGCGGGAGATGTGCAGCAGGCCGTCCTTACCGGGCAGCAGGTTCACGAAGGCGCCGAACGGCTGGATAGAGACAACGCGACCGGTGTACTCCTCGCCAGGCTCGGGAACCTTGATGATGAGCTTGATGCGCTCGACAGCCTGATCGACAGACTCGCCGGTGCCGCCGACAAAGACGGTGCCGTCCTCCTGGATGTCGACCGAAGCGCCGGTCTCGTCCTGGATGCCGCGAATGACCTTGCCGCCGGAACCGATGACGTCGCGGATCTTATCGGTCGGAACCTGGATGGAGACGATGCGCGGAGCGGTGCTGCGCGTGGTATGACGCGGCTCGGGGATCACATCGAGCATCTTCTGCAGAATGAAGGCACGACCCTCCTTGGCCTGCTGCAGGGCGCGGGCCAAGATGTCGAAGGTGAGGCCGGTGGCCTTGTTGTCCATCTGCAGGGCGGTGATGCCCTCGGTGGTGCCAGTGACCTTAAAGTCCATGTCGCCCAGGAAGTCCTCGAGACCCTGGATGTCGGACAGGACCACGGTCTTGCCCTCCTCCTGGATCAGGCCCATGGCGATACCGGAGACCGGGCGCTTAATGGGCACGCCGCCGTCCATAAGGGCGAGCGTGGAGCCGCAGGTCGAAGCCATCGAAGAGGAGCCGTTGGACTCCATGACCTCGGAGACCACGCGGATGGCGTAGGGGAACTCGTTCTCGTCGGGAAGCACCGGCAGCAGAGCGCGCTCGGCAAGGTTGCCGTGACCGATCTCGCGGCGCTTGGGGCTGCCCATGCGGCCGGTCTCGCCGGTGCAGAACGGCGGGAAGTTGTAGTGGTGCATATAGCGCTTGCCCTCGGTGGGCTCGATGGTATCCAGACGCTGGCCCTCGTTGAGCATACCGAGCGACAGGACGGAGAGCACCTGGGTCTGGCCACGCTGGAACAGGCCGGAACCGTGAACGAGCGGCAGGTAGTTGTCCTTCACCATGATGGGACGAATCTCGTCGGCGGCACGACCGTCGACGCGCTCGCCGGTCTCGACGACCATGGTGCGCATGGCCTTCTTCTCGAGCTTCTTGAGTGCCACGGGGATCTCGCGCTCCCAGGCGGCCTGCTCCTCGTCGGTGAACTCGGCGCGGATGGACTCCTTCAGAGCCTCGACCTTACCGATGCGGGAAAGCTTGTCGGCGTCGCGCAGGGCAGCGGCCATCTCGTCGTAGTGGGCGAAGATGCGCTCCTGGACCTCCTCGACGGGCTGGTCGAGCGGGTACTCCTTCTTGACGATAGCGCCGTTGACCTGCTCCCACTCGGCGACGAACTCGTCTTGGGCCTGGCAGAAGGCAGCGAGGGCCTCCTGACCAAACTTCATAGCGGCGAGCATGTCGTCCTCGGAGATCTCCTCGGCGCCGGCCTCGACCATCGAGATGAAGTCGGCAGAGCCGCCCAGCTCCAGGTCCAGGTCGGAGTTCTCGCGCTCCTCATAGGTGGGGTTGACGATAAACTCGCCGGTCTCCACGTTGCGGCCGATGCGCACGCAGGCAAGCGGGCCCTCGAAGGGTACGCCGCCGAGCGTCATGGCCAGAGAGGCACCCATGACGTTGATGACGTCGAAGGGGTTGACCTGATCGGCGACGAGCGAGGTGGCGACGATGTGCACCTCGTTGCGGAAGCCGTCCGGGAAGCTCGGGCGGATCGGGCGGTCGATCATACGAGCCGTGAGCGTGGCCTTCTCGCTGGGACGGCCCTCGCGCTTGAGGTAACCGCCCGGGATACGGCCGGCAGCGTACATCTTCTCGTTGAAGTCGACGGTCAGCGGGAAGAAGTCGTAATTCTTGCGCTCCTTGGAGACGACCACGGTGTCGAGCATCGTGGTGTCACCCTGCTTGACCAGACAAGCGCCGGTGGCCTGCTTGGCAAGCTCGCCGGACTCGAAGGTGTAGGTCTTGCCGTACAGCTCAAAGGTCTTGGATACGAGTGTCATTGTTCTCCTTTACCCCACAGGCCCCTTGCCTGCGGGCTTCTCATGTGACGTGGGCCCCCTGCCCCCGCCACGCTTCAGAGCGTGATTGTTCACGCCCTTACACAAAAAGAGCGCCCCGCTGCGCAGGACGCTCTTAGCATGTACAAATCCTTACTGGATGTTGTCGCGGATGCCCAGAGCCTTGATGAGCTCACGGTACTCGACGATGTCGTTCTTCTTGATGTAGGAGAGAAGACGACGACGGCGGCCAACGAGCATGAGCAGGCCACGACGGGTGTGGAAGTCCTTCTGGTGGGACTTCATGTGCTCGGTCAGCTCCTTGATGCGCTCGGACAGGATGGCGACCTGAACCTTGGGGTTACCGGTATCGACCGGGGAGTTACCGAACTGGGCGGTCAGCTCCGCCTTGCGCTCTTTGGAAACAGTCATTGTTTCACCTTTCGTTTTGCGTCGCCATCGGGCGACTCGATTCGCCTCGGACTGGGAAGCCGCCGGTGGAGCGAGCATCCAAGGTCGAGGTACCAACAGGTCGGTATGTTACCACAAGCGGCGCGCGCCTGCGCATCATCACCGACCCAACATGAATTCCATCGCACGGAGCCGCTGATCGGTGTGCGTGGCGGCCCAAACATGCGAAAGCCCCAGCAAAAATGCAGCCGTATGCGGATCGATTCGCTCGGCCATAAGGGTATCGAACGTCATGGACATCAGGGCGCGCAGCCATGCGACCTCGCCGGTTGAGACCAACTCGGCACCCGGAACGCTCGACGCGCATGAGCCGCACATGAGGCCGCCCGCCTGGGGCGAAAAATACGACAGCATGGGGTCTCCGCACAGCACGCATGCCGAGAAATCGGGTCGGTAACCAACGTGCGACAGCAGTTT
The DNA here is from genome assembly GCA_902496775.1 of uncultured Collinsella sp. GTDB lineage: Bacteria > Actinomycetota > Coriobacteriia > Coriobacteriales > Coriobacteriaceae > Collinsella. The sequence goes on along the minus strand of CABVCF010000075.1, from coordinate 1,260 downwards.
AAAGACAAAGGCCGCCACGAGCAGGTCCATATGTGCCGAGTCGAGCCCGCTGCCTACAAGTGTGAGCGCCCGCTGCGTGATGGCAAAGGTAAATGGATCCTCGGCATCCTCGAACGAGCACACGCGCGCAACCTCGGCAATCGCGCTGGCGGCACAGGTCGTCTCGTAGTCAGGAGCAGAACCGAGCGGCGCCTCCATAAGCTCCGCCTGGGAAACCACGTCGAGCGACCGTCCATGCGCGAGCAGCATATCGACGGTACAGAAAAGCTCACAGCGTGCGGCCAGGCGCCCACCGGGCTTGCGGGCGCCCTTTGCCACGGCACGCACCTGCCGCCCCCGTTCGTCGAGCATCGTCAAGATCAGGTCGGTTTCCTTGAGCTTCGTCTTGTCGAGGACGAGCACCTTTGTGCGATATGTGCGAGAGCCTGCCATGAACGCCGAGGCTTAATCTTCGGCGTTATAGCCAAAGCGGCGGATCTGCGCCTCGTCATCGCGCCAGCCGGCCTTGACCTTCACGTCGAGCTCCAAAAAGACCTGAGTGCCAAAGATGCGCTCAAGATCGCGACGGGCATCGATGCCGATATGCTTGATCATCTCGCCGCCCTTGCCGATGATGATGCCCTTCTGCCCCTCGCGCTCGACGTAAATCGTGGCGTGCACGCGCAGGACCTTCTTAGTCTGCTCGAGCGCGTCACAGATGACGCCCACGGAGTGAGGGATCTCGTCGCGGGTGCGACGCAGAACCTTCTCACGCACAAACTCGGCCACGAGGGTCTCGTCGGACGAGTCGGTGCCCATGTCCTCGGGGAACCAGCGCGGGCCCTCGGGCAAGAAGTGAGCTACGGTCTCGATAAACGAATCGACGTTGAAGTTCTTGACCGACGACGTCACAATCTCGTCGTCATATTCCATGAGCTCGTGGGCTGCCTTAAGCTGCTCCATGACCTGTGCGGGATCGGCCTCGTCGGCCTTCGTAAGCACCAGGACCTTTTTGGAGCGGGCATTCTTGACGCGCTCGGCGACCCAGGCGTCTCCCCTGCCAATCGGCTTGGTGGCGTCGATCAGAAACGCGACGACGTCTACGTCATTGAGCTCAAACAGGGCACTCTTATTAAGCTCGGAGCCCAGGCCGTCCTTGGGCTTGTGGATACCCGGCGTATCAACGAAGACAAGCTGATAGCCGGGGCGGTTGACCACGGCGCGCATACGGCGGCGGGTCGTCTGGGCCACCGGAGAGGTGATGGCGACCTTCTTGCCGTA
>CABVCF010000074.1 GCA_902496775.1 uncultured Collinsella sp. | reverse complement strand
GGTTGATGCAGGCAGCGCGCCTTTTGCGTTGAGCTTCGTTGAGGTTCGAAGTAGTGGACTAGTTGGCCATGACGCCTTCGGTCCAAGCCTCAACGTCCTCGATGCGCAGGACGTTGGCGACCTCGGCCACACAGTCGACGCTGGCAAGCTCGGCCGCGGCAGCCTGGACGTCCTTCTCGAGCGCGCGATGCGTCAGGAAAATGACCGAGCAGGCATCGTTGACGCCCGACTTGCCGTCCTCGACCTGGTTGATGAGCGAGATCGAGATGTTGTGCTTGGCAAAGATGTCGACCGTCTCGGACAGGGCGCCCACGCGGTCGGCGACCTTCAGGCGCACATAGTACTTGGTCTGGAGCTCGTCCATAGGCTTAAAGGCGAGGTTGTGACCATAGGGCTCAATCTCGGGCAGCGGAGCCACGCCGCGGCTGATCTGCTCGGAGAGCGACAGGATATCGCCCACGACGGCGCTCGCGGTGGGGAAGGAGCCTGCGCCGGCACCGTAGAACATGGTCTCACCCACGGCGTCGCCTACCACGTAGACAGCGTTCATGGCGCCGTTGACCTTGGCAAGCATGTGGTCGGCGGGGATCAGCGTGGGATGCACGCGGACGTCGACGCCGGCTTCGGTGTTGCGTGCGATGCCCAGCAGCTTGATGGTGTAGCCGAGCTCGCGGGCCTGGGCAATGTCCTCGGCGCCGATGGTACGGATACCCTGCTGGTAGACATCGTCGGTGGTCACGCGGGTGCCAAAGCCGATGGAAGCGAGGATGGCCGTCTTGCTGGCGGCGTCGAAGCCGTCGACGTCGGCGGACGGGTCGGCCTCGGCATAGCCCTTTGCCTGGGCGTCGGCGAGCACGTCAGCGTAATCGGCGCCCTCGGCGTCCATGCGCGACAGGATGTAGTTGGTGGTGCCGTTGAGAATGCCGGCGATGGTCAGGATCTTGTTGCCCACCAGGTCGTGCTCGAGCGTGCTGACAATGGGGATGCCACCGCCGCAGCTGGCCTCGCACTTAATCTGCACGCCGCACGCGCGCGCCTTCTCGGCGAGCGTCTCGACATGACGGCCTAGCAGGGCCTTGTTGGCAGAGACGACGTGCTTGCCGTGCTCAAAGGCAGTGGTGAAGATTTCGGTCGCGGGGTGCTCGCCGCCGATGAGCTCGACGACGATATCGACGGCGGGGTCGGTGACGACGTCGTGCCAGTCGCTCGTAAAGGCCTCGCGCTCAATACCAGCTGCCTCGGCCTGCTCCCAGGCAAGCGCGCAGGCGCGGGTCAGCTTAAGGTCGATGCCGTAGGCGGCCAGGTACTCATCGTGGTGGCTCTTGATCAGACGGGCCACGCCGCCGCCGACGGTTCCCAGACCGATCAGACCGACGTTCACGGTGCGCATGGGTTCGCTCATAGATAGCTCCTTCGTGCATCTTATGGATGGATTAACCGCTTAAAGGTTGAGTGCATTCTAGCGTGAAGTGCGGGCGCGTGCTTGCCTGGCAGCGGGAGCAGCACAAAACGCCACCCCCGAAACGCTGCGGAAACATTGGAAACACGCTCGCTACAAACGAACTTCCGTAACAAACTGTCAACGTTTGCGCCATAAGGTTTGCCCCGTACCGCAAGACGGCCGCGCTGCGGCCAGCGAAAAAAGGGGGACACCATGTTCAACATCAACAGCACGCTCAGCCGCAGGAACTTTCTCGCCGGCGCCGCGGCGCTCGGTAGCACCGCAGCACTCGCTGGTTGCTCGTCGGGTGGCTCGGACAGCGGCTCCGCCGATGACGGCAAGACCTTCAAGATCGGTGTCATCGGCCCTTTGACCGGCGCCGCGGCAACCTATGGTGTTTCGGCCGAGAAGGGTGCCAAGCTTGCCGCCAAGGATTTCTCGACCAAGGACCTCAAGCTCTCGCTTAAGTCCGAGGATGACGTCGCTGACGGCGAGAAGGCTATCAACGCCTTCAATACCCTGTGCGACTGGGGCATGCAGGCGCTCGTCGGCCCCGTCACCACCGGTGCTGCCGTCGCTGTCTCGGGCGAGATCGCCGACGATATGCTTATGGTCACGCCCTCGGCCTCGTCGCTCGACGTCACCAAGGATAAGACCACGGTCTTTCAGGTTTGCTTCACCGATCCCACCATGGGCGCCAGCGCCGCGAAGTTCTTGGCCGAGAAGTACTCGGACGCCAAGATCGCCCTGTTCTACAACTCCGGCGATACGTATAGCTCGGGTGTTGCCGATGCCTTTGCCGAGCAGGCCAAGGCATCCAAGCTTGATATCGTCGATACCGAGACCATTAAGGACGACTCTTCCACGAGCTTTACCAACCAACTCACCAAGGCCAAGGAGGCCGGCGCCACGCTCATCTTTGCCCCGATCTATTACACGCCGGCGTCCGTTTTGCTCAAGAACGCCAAGGACATGGGCTACGACATGACGCTCATGGGTACCGACGGCATGGATGGCTTGCTCTCTGTGGAAGGCTTCGATACCTCTCTTGCCGAGGGGGTACTGCTCATGACCCCGTTCTCTGCCGACGATGAGAAGAATGCCGACTTCGTCAAGGCCTATAAGGATGCCTACGACGAGACGCCCAACCAGTTTGCCGCCGACGCCTACGATTGTGTCCACGCCATCGCCGAGGCCATCGACAAGGCGGGCATCGATATTACGGCCGATGGTGCTGACATTGCCGACGATCTTGCCAAGGCCATGCGCAAGATCAAGATTGAGGGCCTGACGGGCGAGCTCACGTGGAACGACGAGGGCCAAGTCGAAAAGCCCGCTACGGCCTATGCGATTCAGGACGGCAAGTACATCGCCGCCTAAGTGCATATAACGAGACCGGTGGGGCCGTTTTATGCAGGGCAAGGACGCCTGTAACAGAACGGAAACATTACTTTCACACAATAAAGTGGCTAAACTGCATAAACCGACAGGAATACGCAGAATTATGGATAAATGGGCAAAACAAAAGAAAAGTTGAAATAATCGCCACTTTTCTCAACTAAAGCGTCTACTATTTTGCGAACGCCGAACACGGCGAAGGATGGCCTGTCGGGTAACCGAAACCCGACGAGATTTGAGAGGAGAGCCGCATGTCGAGCCTCACCGGTAAGTCATTGAACCCTGTTATGAATCGCAGGAGCGTTATCGCGAGCGCAGCAGGTCTGGGGGCGATGTCCATTCTAGCTGGCTGCTCCTCCAACGGCGGCGACAGCGGTTCCGCGTCGGGCGACGCTTCGTTTAAGATCGGCACCATCGGCCCGCTGACCGGTGCCAACGCGTCCTACGGCAAGTCCGTTACACAGGCTGTCGAGCTTGGCTGCAAGGATTTCTCGACCAAGGAGCTGCCGCTTGTCAGCAAGGCCGAGGACGACCAGGCTGACGGCGAGAAGGCCGTCAACGCCTTCAACACCCTGCTCGACTGGGGCATGCAGGCCCTTGTCGGTCCGACCACCACGGGTGCGTCGGTCGCCGTTGCTGCTGAGTGCGGTAACGACCCCGAGACGTTCATGATTACCCCGTCCGCGTCCTCCGAGGACGTTACCAAGGGCAAGGATTGCGTCTTCCAGGTTTGCTTTACCGACCCCAACCAAGGTGTCAACGCTGCCAAGTTCCTGGCGCAGAAGTATGCGAACGAGAAGTTCGTGCTGTTCTATAACTCCGGCGACGCCTATTCTTCGGGCATCGCAGATTCCTTTAAGGCCCAGGCCGCTAAGTCTAAGCTTGAGATTGTCGACGAGGAGACCTTTAAGGACGACTCCGCCACGAGCTTTACCAACCAGCTGACCAAGGCCAAGCAGGCAGGCGCCACCATGATCTTTGCGCCGATCTACTACACGCCGGCGTCCGTCCTGCTCAAGAACGCCAAGGACATGGGCTACGACGTCAAGATGATGGGCTGCGACGGCATGGATGGCATCCTGGGCGTTGAGGGCTTCGACACCTCTCTTGCCGAGGGTCTGCTGCTCATGACCCCGTTTTCCGCCGACGACGAGAAGAACGCCGACTTCGTCAACGCTTACAAAGATAAGTACGGCGATACCCCCGACCAGTTTGCCGCCGACGCCTACGACGGCGTGCATGCTGTGGTCGAGGCTCTCAAGGAGGCCGGCTTGGGTGTCGACGCCGATCCCACCGAGGTTGCCGAGAAGCTTCCCGAGGCTATGCGCAACATTACTGTTGACGGCCTGACTGGCAAGCTCTCCTGGAACGACAAGGGCCAGGTCCAGAAGGAGCCCACGGCGTACGTCATCACCGATGGCAAGTACGTACAGGCCTAATTGGCCGCCTTACATAGAGCGGTTTTGATCCCAAGCAGGGGAGGTTTTGGCCTTCCCTGCTTGCTTGGTATCTAGGGACAGTGTAACGTCCCTGTTTCATACATCAACTGGAAACCTATTCGAAAGGGGGATGTGGAACATGACGGTCTTTATCCAATACCTGGTCAACGGCCTGTCCATGGGCAGCGTCTACGCCATCATCGCGTTGGGCTACACCATGGTCTACGGTATCGCCAAGATGCTGAACTTCGCTCACGGCGATGTCATCATGGTCGGTGCCTATGTCTCGTTCTGTGCCACGTCGTATCTCGGCCTCCCGGGCTGGGTATCTGTAATTCTTTCTTGTGTGGTCTGTACCGTTCTCGGTGTTCTCATCGAGGGTCTGGCCTATAAGCCGCTGCGCCAAGCAGGCCCGCTGGCCGTTCTGATCACGGCTATCGGCGTGTCTTACTTCCTGCAGAACGCCGCGCAGCTTCTGTGGGGCGCCACGCCCAAGAACTTCACTTCGCTCGTCACCTTCCAGGTGCCGGAGTTCTTGGCCAAGTTCAACGTGAGCGCCGTCTCGCTCGTCACCATCGTCGCCTGCCTGGTTATCATGGCCGGCCTGATGTTCTTTACAGGTAAGACCAAGATGGGCAAGGCCATGCGCGCCGTGTCCGAGGACAAGGCCGCCGCTCAGCTCATGGGCATCAACGTCAACCGCACCATTTCGATGACGTTTGCCATCGGCTCTGCCCTTGCCGCCATCGCCGGCGTGCTGCTGTGCTCCTACTCGCCGGTGCTGCAGCCCACGACGGGTGCTATGCCTGGCATCAAGGCCTTCGACGCCGCCGTCTTCGGCGGCATCGGCTCCATCCCCGGTGCCTTTGTCGGTGGCATTCTCATCGGCATCATCGAGGCGATGGCGCAGGCTTACATTTCCACGAGTCTTGCCAACTCCATCGTCTTTGGTGTTCTGATCATCGTCCTGCTCGTCAAGCCTGCCGGCCTCTTGGGCAAGTACGTCCCCGAGAAGGTGTAGGTGAGCGTTATGAAGTTTCTTAAAGACAAGCAGACGCGTCACGACTTTGTCACGTACGCCATGTGCATCGTGGCCTTCGCCATCGTGTTCTTTATGCAGTCTAACCACATGATTCCGCGCATGATCGCCGGTCAGCTGGTTCCCATCACGGCCTATATCGTCATGGCCATCTCCCTTAACCTCGTCGTCGGCATCGCGGGCGACTTGTCGCTGGGCCACGCGGGCTTTATGAGCGTCGGCGCCTATACGGGCATCGTTACCGCGGTCGCCCTCGAGAGCGCCGTTCCCTCCGATCCAATACGTCTTGTCATTAGCATCGTGGTCGGCGCCATCGCTGCCGCTATCCTGGGCTTCTTGATTGGCATCCCGGTCCTGCGCCTGAGCGGCGACTATCTGGCTATCGTGACCCTGGCTTTTGGCGAGATCATCAAAGAGATCGTCACCTGCCTCATTGTGGGCGTCGATTCCCGCGGCCTGCATGTGATCTTTAACATCACGGGTAACTCCACGATCGATGACCTGCACCTGCTCGAGGACGGCACCGCCATCATCAAGGGCGCCCAGGGCGCCTCGGGCGTGTCGACGTACTCGACCTTCCTCGCCGGTGCCATCCTGGTCATGGTCGCACTCGTGATCGTGCTCAACCTGGTTCGCAGCCGTACCGGCCGTGCCATTATGGCCGTGCGCGACAACAAGATTGCAGCCGAGTCCGTAGGCATCTCCGTCACGGAGTACCGCATGATCGCCTTCGTGGTTTCCGCTGCCCTCGCCGGTGCTGCCGGAGCTCTCTTCGGCGGTAACTTCTCGCAGCTCTCCGCCACCAAGTTCGACTTCAACACGTCGATCCTCATTCTGGTGTTCGTGGTCCTGGGCGGCCTGGGCAACATGCGCGGTTCCGTCATCGCGGCGGCGTTGCTCACGGTGCTTCCCGAGCTGCTCCGTCAGTTCTCGGACTACCGCATGCTCATCTACGCCATCGTGTTGATCCTGGTCATGATCTTTACCAACAACCCGCAGCTCAAGGCGTTCTTCGGTCGCGTCAAGGACCGCTTTGCTTCCAAGAAGGAGGTGGCAGCCGATGCCCAGTAAATTTGAGTTCAAGAAGGGCAAGATGGTCCCGTATCCTTCTGGCGCCATCGTTCCCGATCGTGACCTGGGCGAGCGCCCTGCACTCGAGTGCATCCACCTGGGCATTGAGTTCGGTGGCCTTAAGGCAGTCGACGACTTTAGCCTGACTATCGGCAAGACCGAGATCGCCGGTCTCATCGGCCCCAACGGCGCCGGCAAGACCACGGTCTTCAACCTGCTCACCAAGGTGTACCAGCCCACGCATGGCACCATCCTGCTCGACGGCGAGGACACCTCGGGCAAGTCGGTCTACCAGGTCAACCGCATGGGTATTGCCCGTACCTTCCAGAACATTCGCCTATTCAACACCATGACGGTGGAGGATAACGTCAAGGTCGGCCTGCATAACCAGGAGCGTTACTCCGGCTTTGAGGGCGTGCTGCGCCTGCCGACGTATTGGAAGCACGAGAAGGCTGCTCACGAGCGCGCCATGGAGCTGCTGTCCATCTTTGATATGGAGCATCTGGCAAACGAGCAGGCCGGATCGCTGCCTTACGGCGCTCAGCGTCGTCTGGAGATCGTCCGCGCGCTTGCTACCAACCCCAAGCTACTGCTGCTCGACGAGCCTGCTGCCGGCATGAACCCGTCCGAGACCGCGGAGCTCATGGAGAACATCGTCAAGATTCGCGACACCTTTGGCATTGCCATCATGCTTATCGAGCATGATATGTCGCTCGTTATGAACATCTGCGAGGGCATCTGCGTGCTCAACTTTGGTAAGGTCATCGCCAAGGGCACGGCAGAGGAAATCCAGAATAACGATGCCGTTATTGAGGCGTATCTGGGCAAGCAGGATAAGGGGGAGAACTAAATGGCAGAGCCGATGCTTTCCGTCTACAACATCAACGTCTGGTACGGCGCCATCCACGCCATCAAGGACATCTCCTTTAACGTTAACGAGGGCGAGATCGTGGCCCTGATTGGCGCTAACGGCGCCGGCAAGTCCACGACGCTCAAGACTGTCTCGGGCCTGCTACGCTCCAAGACCGGCTCCATCAAGTTTATGGGCGAGGACATTACCCATACGCCCGCCGACAAGCTGGTGGGCAAGGGCCTGGCTCAGGTACCCGAGGGACGTCGCGCCTTTTTGCAGATGACGGTCGAGGAGAACTTGGAGATGGGCGCCTATACGCAGGCCAAGTCAACGGTGGCTCCGGGCCTTGAGCGCGTCTACGAGCAGTTTCCGCGCCTGAAGGAACGCCGTCGCCAGGTCGCCGGCACCCTTTCGGGCGGTGAGCAGCAGATGCTTGTTATGGGGCGCGCTCTTATGAGTAACCCCAAACTGCTTATGCTCGACGAGCCTTCCATGGGTCTGGCGCCGATTCTGATTGAGCAGATCTTCCAGATTGTCGAGGACCTGCACAAGGCCGGCACCACGGTGCTTCTGGTCGAGCAAAACGCACAGATGGCTCTTTCCATCGCCACACGCGGTTACGTGCTCGAGACCGGCAAGATCACCATGACCGGCACGGGCCAAGAACTCCTGCATGACGACAACGTCCGCAAAGCCTACCTCGGAGGCTAACCCACCTAACAAAAGGGGCGCTGACTATCTCAGTCAGCGCCCCTTTTTAAGTTGCGGTGAAATAGGGACTGAATACGGGCTCCAGAGGCCAAAAGAGTTCCTATTCCACCGCAACTTCATGGGGATGTGTGACAATGCCCGTCGGAAAACATCTGCTGTCTTTGGGGGTCTATCTATGCTGTACGAGTTTTGTGCCGAGAACTTTGAGCGGGTGCCGGCGGCTATCGAGGCCGGTGCAAGGCGCATCGAGCTGTGCGATAACCTTGCCGTCGGTGGTACCACGCCCTCGGCCGGCGTTATCAGCGCTACGACCAACTATGCCCACGAACACGATGCACGGGTGATGTGCATGATCCGTCCGCGTGGCGGCGACTTTCACTACAACCAGGATGAGCTGCGCATGATGGAGATGGATTTGGGCCTTGCCGTGAGTGCGGGCGTTGACGGCTTGGTCTTTGGCTGCTGCAAACCCTGCGCTGGCGGATGGGCGCTCGACGAACTTACGCTTGGCGCCCTCGTGATGGCTGCGGGCTGCGCGACCGAGGAATGTAAGCGTGATCCCATCGACATCACCTTCCACATGTCATTTGACCAGCTCTCGCCCGAGGCTCAGCTCGATGCGATTGATACACTTGCCGACTGCGGCGTTACGCGCATCCTCACGCATGGTGGCGCTGCCGGTACGTCGATCGAGGATAATTTCGATTACCTGGCTCGTTTAATCGAGTATGCGGGCGATCGTTTGACCATCCTTCCCGGCGGCGGCATCACTACGGCAAATCGCGACGCGGTCGCGGCGGCGCTAGGCGTCTCCGAGCTCCATGGCACCAAGATTGTGCCGCTGGAGGTATAACCCGTGGCGCTGGTATTTGACGTTCAGCAGGCGAACGGTAAGCCCGACGACAACCGTCGTCCCGGCACCGCGTGCCCTTTTTGCGATACAGAAGGGCTCACCGACATCATTCGCCGTGATGGCGATTGCATTTGGCTCGAGAATAAGTTCAAGACCCTGCGCGCCACCCGTCAAACCGTGCTGATCGAGTCGGCCGATCACAATGCCGACCTGGTGACCTACGAGCCGGATGAACTCCACCATGTGATGCGGTTTGCCCTGGGTTGCTGGCAGCAGATGATCGATTCACAGCAGTATCGAAGCGTGCTCATGTACAAGAACAAGGGTCCGCTCTCGGGCGGTAGTCTCGTGCATCCGCACATGCAGATTGTGGGTTTGGAGCAGGAAGACGGCTACACTTCGCTGACTTCTGCCAATTTCGAAGGCATCAATGTCTGGCAACAGGGGAGGATCTCGGTCAATATCTCAACCGAACCGATCATGGGGTTCTTTGAGATCAACGTTTCAGCCCCGCAGGGAATCGCCGCCAGCGATGACACGAGAGACCAAGCCGAGGCGGATCTCTTCGCCGATGCAATCCAGGTAGCTCTGCGCTATATCTTGCACGAGCACCACGGTGGTCGCGCAGAGTCGTACAACCTGTTCTTCTATCACATGAGCGACCGGACCATTGCCAAAGCGCTGCCGCGTTGGGTGGTTTCACCCTACTTTGTCGGGTATCGGCTGGCTCAGGTCAATGCTGAGACCACGCTCGATGTCGATGCGGAGCGACTCCGCGCACATCTGGAGGCGCTCACATCGTAAAGTGAGCGCCCGCACACTGCGGACGGTTTAGCGCGCCATTGCATCGCGGCCGGCCTCGACGCGCTTGCGCTGGGCGGCGCGCTCCTCGCCGGTCAGACGCTCAAAGAAGTGCCCGATAAGCGAGGCGAGTACCTGCTGAAACAACGTTCCACACATGACGGGAAACACAACTTCGCCCGGAAAGTATTGCGTGGCGATGACGGCGCCCGAAGAGATATTGCGCATGCCGCAGGTAAAGCACATGGTGGTCGTTTCGCTATATGGCAGATGCAGCGCGCGAGCGACCAGAATGCCGACGACAAAGCCGCTGATGGCGAAGACCAAAATAAAGAGGGCTACTTCCAAGCGCACCGCGTTCATGTGCAGCATGTACTCGCTCATGGCGGTGGAGTTGGAGGCGATAACGCCCATCATCATGAACTTGCAGGCGGGCGAGAGCGCGGGGGAGAGTTTTTCGTGCCCCCATCCGCGCGTGAGCTCGTTGATCACGATGCCGAGCACGGCGGGGATAGCGATCATAAAGGCCATGTTCTGCATCATACTTGGCACGTCGATCGAGACGGTGGCGCCCAGCAGGAGCTTGAGCGTAAGCGGAATCGTCACAGGTGAGATGACCGAGGACGTCAGGATGATGGTGAGTGCGAGCGGGCCGTTGCCGCCGAACATGCTGATCCACATAAAAGCGGTGACTGCCACGGGCACACTGTATTCGAGCACGATGCCGCAGACAAGGTTGGGGTTGGAGCCAAAGAACAACGATCCCATGGCGTAGGCCGCGATGGGAATAAGCGCCGCCGAGACCAACAACGCCAGAATCAGGTGCAGCGGACGGTGGAACACCTCGGCTACCTGGTGAAAGGTGTTGCTGAGCGCGCCTTGGAACGTCATAAAGGCAAACAGGGTGGGAACGATGGGCTTGAGAACGCCGATCTGCTGAGGAAAGAGCACGCCGAGCGCCACGCAAATCGGAACGATGATTTGCATGTGCCCCGCGAGAAACTTGCCCAGTCCAACCCATTGCTTCATATGCTCTTGTGACTCCCTTTGCTCGTGAATCCGTTTTGAATGGATATGCTAGACGCTTGCATGCGCCCGTGCGCCAGAAACGCTCGAATATTTCGAGGCTATTACCGCCCTCGTTTATCGAAACCACGGCGTGCTGGACGTTGTGCGTCCGCGCTGCACGGTATAATAAATCCGTTCAACAG
>CABVCF010000073.1 GCA_902496775.1 uncultured Collinsella sp. | reverse complement strand
TCGAGGATATGCTTGAGGAGGTTGCCCCGCAGGTCGCGGGCGATTATCCCGAGATTGCACAGCGCTACAAGGCTGGTGAAGAGCTGACCGATGAGGAACTCGACACCATTGCCGATGTTGCGATTTCCATCCTGCGTTCCATCCTTTCGCACTTCGATGCCGCCAACTCTCCCATCGATGAGTATGAGGGCGACGAGGGTGAGCTGATTTTGGATGTAACGGCTCCCGATCTTGCTGTTCTCATTGGCCGTCATGGTCGCACCCTTGATGCCCTTCAGGTTATGTTCTCTTTGCTGGTGAGCCGCAAGCTTGGCTTTAGGTATCCGGTTGTAGTGGACGTCGAGGGATACAAGAGCCGCCGTCAGGACAAGGTTGCCTCCATGGCTCAGTCTGCTGCCGAGCGTGCCATCCGCACTCATAAGAGTGTTTCGCTTCCGCCCATGAATGCCTACGAGCGCCGACTGGTTCACATTGCACTTCGTGGCAATGATGCGGTCGATACTCATTCTGAGGGTTCTGACCCTGATCGCCATGTAGTGATTGTTGCTCGATAATCTACTCGAGCTTATGCTAAGGGGACGTGGTTTCCACGTCCCCCTTTTTTGTCAAAAGTTCTCGATACACTGATTTTTGTCAGAAAGGAGCTTTCGTTGTTAGTACTTACTGATCACCAGGCTGACGAGATGTTGAGTCGCCTAACTTCCTATTGCAAAGAATATTCCTTGAACGTAACTGATATTGAGCTGAGGAAATGTATTCAGCATTTGGATTTGGTTTTGGAAACAAATAAGACAACCAATCTCACTCGTATTCTCAACGTAGAAGATGCTGCCGTACTTCATATCCTCGACTCACTTGTTTTGCTTCCCTATATCAATAAGGCTCCCGAGGGAGCTTTACTCGATATGGGTACAGGTGCTGGCTTCCCTGGTATTCCGTTAACCATAACCACGCATCGTAAAGCTACTTATATTGACTCTGTTGGCAAGAAGGTTGATGCAGTCAATTCCTTTGTCCATGCTCTTGGATTGAAACATGCTCATGCGGTCCATGATCGTCTTGAAGAATATGCTCGAAGCTATAAGAAGCAGTTCTCTGTCGTAACCGCCCGCGCACTGGCCCCTTTACCGATTCTTGTTGAGTATGCGGCGCCGTACCTCAAGGATGGAGGGCTATTTGTTATCACCAAGGGCAATCCTTCGGATGAGGAGCTTGCTTCCGGTATGTCAGCAGCTAAGATTTGTGGCTTCACTTTGCTTCTGAATGACGCAATTGATTTGCCTGAAGGCTTGGGCCACAGGGAGTTCATTGTTCTTAAGAAGAGTCATCCAGCATCCGTTTCATTGCCTCGTGCAAATGGCGTGGCAAAGAAGAATCCGCTTGCCTAGATGTTTCACGTGAAACATAATGGATACTAACAACTTGCAGTGTTTCACGTGAAACATGGCGGTTGATATCGATTCGGAATGTTTCACGTGAAACATCCTCCGTTTGACAGCTTTAATACATACCAGGAGGAACCGTGGGATTTCGCGACGTTAAGCGTTCTAAGAGCGCAAAAGACACGCGTATCATTGCAATCATCAATCAAAAAGGCGGCGTCGGTAAGTCAACGACGGCTGTAAACCTTGCAGCAGCACTGGGTGAGCAGGGTCGCAAGACACTGATTGTCGATTTCGATCCGCAGGGAAACAGCACCAGTGGATTCGGAATTGAAAAAGAAGACCTTGATCACTGCATCTATGATGCATTGTTGAATGATGTGCCGGCAGAATCGCTTGTTCTTGATACAAATTGTAAAAAGGTATTCGTTATTCCGGCTACAATTCAACTTGCAGGCGCGGAAATTGAGCTCGTAAGCGCAATTGCTCGTGAAACCCGCCTCAAAGATTTGCTTGAGCCGATTCAGGACGAGTTCGATTTTATTTTCATTGACTGTCCTCCTTCGCTCGGCTTGCTTACCATCAACGCCTTGACCGCAGCAGACAGCGTTTTGATTCCAATCCAGTGCGAGTATTACGCACTCGAGGGCGTTACGAAGCTGCTTGAGTCAATGAAGATGGTCAAATCACGTCTGAACAAGGGTTTAGACACCTATGGTGTGCTTATGACCATGTATGACTCGCGTACTTCTCTGTCGAATCAGGTTGTTGAGGAGGTTCAATCGTACTTTGGTGACAAAGCGTTTAAGACGCTGATCCCCCGTACGGTTAAAATCTCCGAAGCTCCGTCTTTTGGAGAACCGGTAATTACCTATGCACCTCAAAATAAGGGTGCAAAAGCATATATGAACCTTGCAAAAGAGGTGATCAAGCGTGCCTAGTGTAAAGAAACGTGGCGGATTGGGACGTGGACTCAATGCTTTGGTCTCAGAGGCCGAGTATGAGACCGGTGGTTCGGCTGCATCGGCTTCAAATGCCGCATCTGAAACAAAGCTACCTATTGAGGATATCGTTCCCAATCCAAATCAACCACGAATTCACTTTAACGAAACTGAACTTCGCGAGTTGAGCGAGTCAATCCAAGAACATGGCGTTTTGCAGCCGCTTTTGGTTCGCAAGCATGGAAACGGCTATGAGATTATCGCTGGTGAGCGTCGTTACCAAGCGTCAAAGCTTGCTGGTCTTGAGGAGCTGCCTGTCATCATTAAAGATGTTAATGATGAAGAGAAGCTTGCTCTTGCACTTATCGAAAACCTTCAGCGTTCTGATCTGAATCCTGTCGAAGAGGCTAAGGGCTATCGCCAGCTCATAGATGCCAGCGGTATGAGCCAGGAGGCATTGTCAAAGGCTGTAAGCAAGTCACGCTCTGCAATTACAAACTCGCTACGCCTTCTTGATCTTCCCGAAGTTGTTCAGCAGATGATATTTGAGGGCAAACTTACTGCTGGTCATGCACGTGCGATTCTTGCAGTTCCCTATGAGGATGCTCGAATTCGACTTGCAGAGAAGGTTGTTGCAGAGGGCCTTTCCGTAAGAGCGACAGAAAATCTCGCTCCGTTGTTTTCTGCCGGAGAGACACCTAAGACGCCGAGGCCTGCAACGCCTCAGTCTTTTAAAAAGGCTGCCCGCGTGCTTCGTCAGGTTTTTAATACCAACGTGCGTGTGAAGAGCTCGCGTGGAAAGAATAAGATTGAGATTGAGTTTAAAGACGAGGAAGAGCTCTCTCGTATTCTTGGCGAAATGATTCAGTTTGATCAAGGAGGCCAAGATGAGGAATAAGATTTTAACTGCGATTGCATTGGCGACGACTGTCGCGGCTGGTGCCTTTGCTAGATATAAGATCGCGACAGACGATGAACTTCGAGGTCGTCTGCTTCGAGGCGCGCAAGATATCGTCGATACTTCCAAGAAGAAAATGGATGTTATGACAGAAGATGTTGCCATGCGTACAGCTCAGGTAACAAAGAATCCTAAGATTAATCAAGGTTGGGTTAGCAACCAATGGGAAAATGTAGGCTATTAGGTACCTAACAATTACTTAGCATATTTTGATGGGTCCTTGTCTGATTCTCGAGACAAGGACCCCTTATTTTGGCCGTAAAAATGGGACCAGTAGCAGCAAAGCTAAAATTGTAGTCAATAAATGATACAGTCCCGGTTGCATATCCTGCAACCGGGACTGTTCGATGTTTCACATGAAACGTTTTGGGGTGCGACTCCCCTATGCGTTCTTCTGAACTTTGAAGCGCTGCTTCAGCTGTCCGCAGGCGGCGTCAATATCGTTACCACGGGAGTTACGAATCGTGGTCTCGATGCCACGGGACTCAAGACGACGCTGAAGATCCTCAACCTTATGAATCTGCGACGGCTTGAGCGGGCTGCCCTCGATGTCGTTAAGCTGAATCAGGTTAACGTGGCACAGCGTTCCCTCGCAGAAGTCGCAGAGCGCCTGCATCTCGGGATTCGTATCGTTGACGCCTTCGATCATGGCATACTCATAGGTCGGGCGGCGGCCAGTCTTCTCGGTGTAAAGCTGAAGCGCCTCGTGAAGTCGAAGCAGCGTGTACTTCTTAACGCCGGGCATGAGCTTATTGCGCGTCGACTGGATGGCGGAATGCAAGGAAACGGCAAGCGTGAACTGCTCAGGGATGTCGGCAAATTTGCGAATACCGGGAATAACGCCGCTGGTGGAGACGGTGAGGTGGCGAGCGCCAATACCGATGCCATCGGGGTCGTTGAGGATTCGCAGCGCCTTGAGAACCTCATCGTAGTTGGCAAACGGCTCGCCCTGACCCATGAAGACAACGCTCGTGGCACGCTCGCCAAAGTCGTTAGATATATGAAGCACCTGGTCGACGATCTCTTGAGCGGTCAGCGAGCGCTTGAGGCCGTTGAGACCGGTAGCGCAAAAGGCGCAGCCCATGCCGCAGCCTGCCTGGGTGGAAACGCAGACGGAAAGCTTGTTACGACGGGGCATACCGACAGTCTCGACGGAAACGCCGTCGTGGTACTCGAGCAGATACTTACGAGAGCCATCTTTGGAAACCTGCTTGGTTAGTTCAGTCGGCGTGTCAAAGGCAAAAGCCTCTTTAAGCTGCTCGCGGAAAGCCTTGGGAAGGTTGGTCATATCGTCAAACGAACAAACGTTCTTCTCGAAGACCCATTCAATGAGCTGCTTCGCGCGGAAGGCGGGCTGGCCAAGTTCGGCCACGAGCTCGCGAATATCGTTTTGGCTCAAGTCGCGAATGTCCTGAGATTTAGTCCTGGGATTCATGGAAGCCTTTCGATTTTGGGGAAACGTAGAGGGTATCGCTACAATATGGTATCAGCTGCAGAAATTATAGAGGAGGAGTCTGCCCATGCCGGGTAAAAGCCTAGAGAACATGCACGTAGCGGTCTTGGCGGGCGGTCATTCCGCTGAGCGCGAGATCTCGCTCAATTCGGGAAAGAACGTCGTGGTTGCCTTGAAGGAGGCCGGCTACACTTCGGTGGAGCTGCTCGACACGGCCGCCGATGATTTTATGGTAACCATGGCGACCGGCGGCTTTGACGTGGCGTTTATCGCCATGCACGGTGCCGGCGGCGAGGATGGCGCCATGCAGGGCGCCATGGAGACCCTGGGTATCCCCTACACGGCCTCGGGCGTGCTTGCCAGCGCCTGCGGTGCCGACAAGGAGGTCTCTAAGCTCCTGTACGCCAAGGCGGGCATTCCTGTTGCCCCCGGCCTTGCGCTCGAGGTGGGCGATGAAGTCGATATCGATCATATCGTCGAGGTTTGTGGCGAGCGCTGCTTTGTGAAGCCGGCCGTCAACGGTTCCAGCTATGGCATTTCCCTGGTCCATGAGCCCTCCGAGCTGCCCGCGGCAATCGCCAAGGCGTTTGAGTACGGCGACAAAGTGCTGGTCGAGAAGTGCATCGAGGGTACCGAGATCACCGTCGGCGTATACGGCGAAGATGACGTGCGCGCTCTGCCGATTGTCGAGATTCGTAAGCCCGAGGACTGCGAGTTCTACGATCTGGACGTGAAGTATGTCGACCCTACGGACATCCATCGCATTCCGGCGCAGATTTCACCCGAGAATTATGCTCGCGCTCAGGAGCTTGCCTGCGCCGCTCACAAGGCCCTCGGTTGCCTGGGTATCTCGCGCAGCGATTTTATTGTGAGTGAGGACGGCCCCGTTATCCTCGAGACCAATACCATTCCCGGCATGACCGATACGTCGCTGTATCCGGATGAGGTCCGCCACACCGACGACATGACGTTCCCGCAGGTCTGTGACAGCCTGATCCGTATGGGCCTTCGTCGAGCGGGCATTGCATGCTAATCGAGGACGCGGTTTCGTCAGGAACGCCGCAGTTTGTCATCGACTCCTATGCCACGCTAGCCGAACGCGCCAAAACGCAGTCCTTTGGCCTTATCGAGGAAGATGTGATTGTCCTCGATACCGAGACCACAGGTCTTTCGGTGCAGGACAATGAGCTGATCGAGATCTCGGCGGCCCGTCTTTCGGGTCGCGAGATCGTCGACCGTTTCGATACCTTCGTGCATCCCAAGCAGCTGATTCCCGCCGAGATTACCGAGCTCACGAGCATTACAAATGCCGACGTGGCAGATGCCCCGTCGGCCGTTGAGGCCGTCGCCGCTCTCGCCGATTTTGTCGGTGGTTGCCCGGTGATTGCACATAACGCCACGTTCGACCGCTCGTTTATCGAGTCGGTCAAAGGCGGCGTCAACGTGAGCGATATTTGGATCGATTCGCTGGCGCTGTCGCGCATCGCGCTTCCGCGCCTGGCCTCGCACAAGCTGTCTTTTATGGCCGATCTGTTTGGCTGTGACTCGGTATCACACCGTGCCAATGCCGACGTCGACGCCCTGTGTGGCGTATGGCGCGTGTTGCTCGTGGCGCTCACCGACTTGCCCCAGGGCCTCATGGCGCGCCTAGCCGACATGCATCCGGATGTGCCTTGGTCCTATCGTCCTATCTTCTCATTCTTGGCAGGGCAGAACCCTGGTTCTATCTTCTCTCTCAGCGCCGCTCGTGCTGACGTTCTCAAGGCCGATCGCGCCGAC
This sequence comes from uncultured Collinsella sp., assembly GCA_902496775.1. GTDB lineage: Bacteria > Actinomycetota > Coriobacteriia > Coriobacteriales > Coriobacteriaceae > Collinsella. The sequence continues at coordinate 4,313 of CABVCF010000073.1, read as the reverse complement.
GATCGGGTGGACGCCGACGAACTACCGGTCCTCAAGATGCCGAGTCGTGAGGAGATTGAGGCAGACTATGCGCCGGGTGGCCTGGTCAATCGCATGTATCCCACTTACGAGCCGCGTGATGAGCAGATCGCGATGGCGCTCGAGGTCCGCGATGCGCTGGTCACGGGCACTCATCGTGTAATTGAGGCGGGCACAGGCGTCGGCAAATCGATGGCCTATCTGGTGCCTTTTGCCGAGGCAGCACGTCGTAACAACATCACGGTTGGTATTGCGACCAAATCGAACAATCTAGCCGACCAGCTCATGTACCATGAGCTTCCAAAACTTGCCGAGCAACTGGAAGGTGGTCTGTCATTTTGCGCTCTCAAGGGGTATGACCACTATCCGTGCCTGCGCAAGCTTGAGCGCATGAGCCGCGGCCAGGTCGAGATTACCACCAAGCGCGATCCGGCGGACACGCTCACGGCGGTCGCGGTCATTATGGCGTACGTTTGCCAATCAGCCGATGGCGACCTCGACTCACTTGGCATTCGGTGGCGCAGCGTCAACCGCCCCGACTTTACGACGGCCTCGCGCGAGTGTGCTCGTCGCCTCTGCCCGTTTTTCCCTGATAAATGTTTGGTCCACGGCGCTCGCCGTCGTGCAACGCATGCCGATGTGGTGGTCACCAACCATTCCCTGCTGTTCCGCAATGTTGCGGCCGAGGGCAGGATTTTGCCCCCGATTCGTCATTGGGTAATCGACGAGGCCCATTCTATCGAGCGCGAGGCGCGCCGTCAGTGGGCGCGCGTGGTGTCGGCGGACGAATCACGCGTTCTGTTTGAGCGCCTGGGTGGCTCGAGCACCGGTGCGCTAAGCCAGGTTTCCCGTGATTTGGCAACCTCCGAGGGCTCTACGCTCTATCTGGGCCTTACTGCCAAGGCGACGTCGACGGTTGCGCGCGCGAGCATGGCAATCGCCGATGTGTTCGATGGCGTTCGCGAGCTCGGCCGCCGTGCCCGTGGGGGTTATGACAATGCCAATCTATGGATTGGCCCCGAGCTGCGCGAATCTGACGACTGGCATGATTTCTTACCGTCGGCCTACGCTGCCATCGATGCATTGGAACGAGCTGACAAGAGCGTCGACGCGCTGGTGCAAGCCGTCGCCGCCGACAAGCCCGAGGTTGTTGTCGACTTGGGCGATATCTCGCGCCGCCTGCACGAGCTGGCCGAGAACCTCAAACTCATCATTGATGGCACCGATGAACACTACGTGTATTCGCTGCAGGTCAATCGCAGGTTGCGCGCCGGCGGAGAGTCAATGACCGCAGAGCGCATCGACATTGGCGAGGCCTTGGCAACCGAGTGGCTGCCCGAGGTTCACACGGCTATCTTTGCCTCGGCGACCATGACGGTGTCCAAAAGCTTTGAACACTTTAACCACGCGGTGGGCCTCGATCGCATCGGTGCTTCAACATCCTCATCGTTGCACTTGGACTCGAGCTACGACTTCGATTCGAACATGGCTGTAGTCGTTGCGGGCGATATCCCCGATCCGCGCGATCGTGAGAGCTATCTTACGGCGCTCGAGCGCGTGCTGGTCGACGCCCATCTTGCCATGGGCGGATCGGTGCTCACACTGTTCACCAATCGGCGCGACATGGAAGACCTGTACGCCCGCGTTGAGCCCAAGATGGCCCGTGCGGGTCTGGAGCTCAACTGCCAGCAGCGCAACTCATCTCCTCGTCGCCTGCGCGACCGGTTTATCAACGAGCCGACCTCGTCGCTTTTTGCGCTTAAGGCCTTCTGGGAGGGATTCGACGCCAGCGGCGAGACGCTGCGCTGCGTCATCATTCCCAAGCTGCCGTTCTCGAGCCCCACGGACCCGCTCTCGTGCGAGCGCAACCTGCGCGAAGACCGCGCTTGGGCGCGCTATTCGCTGCCCGAGGCGGTGCTCGAGGTCAAGCAGGCGGCCGGCCGCCTTATTCGCTCGTCGACCGATTGCGGCGTGCTGATTCTGGCCGACCCGCGCCTGGTGACGAAGGGCTACGGAAAGAAGTTCTTAACGTCGCTGCCCACGAGCTCCTACCAGCGCATCGAATCGGCGCAGATCGGGCACTATCTGCAACTGTGGCGTGCGCGCCACGAGCGGCGGCGCTAAAGCGGGCAGACGAGGGTTTTTGCCATATCGCACAGACGCTTTGACAAGGCGGGGTCATCCAAGATGCGGATGGCTCCGCCCGCTGCGATTACCTGGCTCAGTAGCCAACGCTCGGAGCCGTAATGCACGGTTACCGTTGCCATGTCTGCCCCGCTGCGCTCGATTAGGGTGATGCCGGCCCAGTCCAGATGCTCCGCCATATCGAATGGCATCAAGAGCTTTGCACTACGCTGCGTCCGGGCAAGGGAATCGTGGAGTGATGCGACGTCCGGTGCGTGAGGCACGACGGAGTCTTCCGTCAAGGCGAGTCCCTCGATTTTATCCATGCGATAGGTGCGCTGCTCATCGACCGCGATGTCCCAGGCAATCAGGTATGTTTGGTCGCCGTTTGCCGTAATGCGCAAGGGGTCGACCAGACGCTCGCGTGGCCGTGCATCGTCCATCGAGCGATACGAGATGCGGCAGCGAACGCCGTCCTGAATGGCGCAGCTCAGCTGCTGCCAGTGCGACCCGTGGTTGACGGTGTCAAAGACGCGCTGGTTATAGCCAAGCTCTTCGGGTAGAAGGGCATGTCGAATCCGAGCTGCCGCCTGGGGATCGATCCCCAACGATTCAAGTTCATGGTTGAGCACAGCGCCCTCGGCGGCACTCAGGCGCAGCGGTAGCACACGACCGGCGTCACCGGTGAGGACCACACGCTCGCCGCGGCATTCGCAGATGATGCGCGCGCCCGATTCTCGGTCCGCGAGCGTCGAGACGATCTCGAGAATCTCGTCGAGCGATACCCCCGTGATGTCAAAGCGACTGCAAATCTCGGTTCGTGTCATGCCGCTCTCGCCGGCGGCGTAGAGGGCTTCCATGATGTCGATGGCGCGCGAGAGTCTCTGCTCGCTGGTGAGTTTACGCACGGGCATACTCGTGCACCGTCCTTTCGATGAGGTGGTTCCACGCCTGCTTGAGCGATTTGGGGGCCATGGGCCTCATGCCGTCCATGGCGTGGGCCATGCAAAATGAGGCGGCGGCTTCAAGATCGCGCACGTCAACGGTCCAGGTCCATCCTGCATCGGTGTGTGCGAGCTCACCTCGCCCACGCGTGAGGCCGTTGATCATATCGATCTGCGTCTGAGGGGCGAACGCGAACGTGGCTGCAACGGGCGGTCGGTCGGCAAAATCGAATTCAAAGAACAGATAGTCGTTGAGATTGAAGTCCGCAGGGATGGCGTAGGCCTTCGAAGGACGCCAAGCGCGAACGATACGGTCGCAGCGGAATGTCCTGATGTCGTCGGTGACATTGTCGAGGCCGCAGAAGTACGCCACGCCCTCGCGTTCGAACATGCCGTAGACACAGACGGTACGTTCTTTCTGCTCGCCGTGTCCGTTCTGATATAAAAATCGCAGCGCGCATCGCTCGGCAAAGGCGCTCCATACCGCATCGACGGTGGGAGAGCGGCGGATCGGTACTTCGTCCACCGCCGACATGCCGGTGAGGTAGGCAATTTTGGAGCGAATATCGGCAAGCGGCGCGGCAAAGGTGGAAGAGCCGGCCGCTAGCGTCTGGTCGATGGCGTTGAGTAGGATATCGGCGTCGTCTGCGGTGATGAGGCCGCCTGCAGCAAACGTGTGCTCGCGGTCGATTGTCCACGAGCTTTCCTCGGTCTCCTGCGCGCCGGTGGGGCGGACCTCCTTGATTAAGATGCCGCGTTCGAGCAGCTTGTCACGATCGCGTCGAAACTTGCGCTTATCCGAGTCGATATTGCCCGAGCCATATCCCAGGTCAGAATCCAAGACGATCTGCTCGGTCGTCAGCGGTTCGGGGGAGCTATTGAGCACAAAGAAAAGATTGAGGATGCGCTGAGCCGTTTTATCGAAACTGGGCTCCGAATTTCCCTTTTTAATTGTCTCGGTCGTGTCGCTTGCCGTCATAGAGTCCTCGCATGAGAAGGTGGTTTGCTGCCATGATTTTAGTCCGATATGGAGATTAGGCTATATCCTTGTCCGCTCGGGGCGTTAAGATGGCCCGAATTCGGTCGTTTGCGCTCGCTCGGGGTATACTTTCGACTATATACGGTTCTAATGTGCATGCATTGGGCCTATTTGTCGGATTATGGATGTGGAGCGCACATGGCGAACACCCAGAACTATATTAACCACCTGCTGCAGAACACCGGCAT
>CABVCF010000072.1 GCA_902496775.1 uncultured Collinsella sp. | reverse complement strand
GGAGAACACTTAATGTGTTCTCCGTCGTGAGCAGGACTGTAGAGCAGCAACCTTAATATGCCTCAGGCCCGCCCCCCTCCGCCGCACACTGGGAACGTGCCACGCACTTTACCTGCGTAAACAATGTGAGTGAAATATGAATCTCGATGGATACGCCCGCAGCCGTGTATACTAAACAGCTGTGTGAAACCAGGGGAGTATTCTGGCTGGACAAAATGCCTGCTTAATAGGGTTGTCAGGTAGTCCGGACGCAATACAAGGCTGGGGAGCACGTCGTGTAAGTAGTGGTCCTCTAGGGGCGTACGCTCGGTGGTGTACGCATTGTCCCAAGACCACGCGAGAGTTGGGATCATATCTTGATCAGCATGATTCTCGGCCGCAAGATTGGCATGACCCAGGTTTGGGACGAGGACGACAACGTCGTTCCCGTCACGGTCATCCAGGCTGGCCCCTGCGCTGTCTCGCAGGTTAAAACTCAGGCAACCGACGGCTATGACGCCGTCCAGATCGGTTTCGGCGACATCAAGGCCAAGAACGTGAACAAGCCCATGGCTGGTCACTTCGCCAAGGCTGGCGTCGAGCCTGTCCGTTTCCTTCGTGAGGTCCGCGTCGAGAACGGCGAGGAGCACAAGGTCGGCGAGGTCGTCACCGTCGCTGATTTCGCTGATGTCGAGAAGGTCGACGTCATCGGTACCTCCAAGGGTAAGGGCTTCCAGGGTCGCATCAAGCGCTGGGGTCAGCGCCGCGGTCCTATGACGCATGGTTCTCACTTCCAGCGTCACCCCGGTTCTATCGGTCAGTGCGCCTATCCTGCGCGCGTCCTCAAGGGCGTCAAGATGGCCGGTCACATGGGTAACGAGCGCGTTACCGTCAAGAACCTTTCCGTTGTCCGCATCGATGCCGAGCAGAACCTCATCTTGGTCAAGGGCGCTGTCCCGGGTGCCAAGAATGGTCTCGTCGCCATCCGTATGGCCTAAGGGCCCAGCCCATTTAGCCCAGCGTCATACCAAGGAGAACACTTAAATGGCAAAGTTTGAAGTAAAGAACAGCGAGGGCAAGAAGGTCGCCGAGGCCGAGCTCGCCGCTGAGGTGTACGGCATCGAGCCGAACATCCACGTTATGCACCACATCGTCAAGTGCCAGATGGCCTCTTGGCGTCAGGGCACCCAGTCCGCTAAGGGCCGCTCTGAGGTTTCCGGTGGCGGCAAGAAGCCTTGGCGTCAGAAGGGCACCGGCCGTGCCCGCCAGGGTTCCATCCGTGCTGCCCAGTGGCGTCACGGTGGCGTTGTCTTCGCCCCCAAGCCCCGTTCCTACGCTAAGCGTATGAACAACAAGGAGGTCAAGCTGGCTATGCGCTCTGCGCTGTCCGCCAAGCTGGCCGATGGCGAGCTCGTGCTCGTCGACGACTACGGCTTCGAGAAGCCTTCCACCAAGGCTGCCGTTGCCATGCTCAAGGCTCTCGGCCTTGAGGGCAAGCGTCTGACCATCATCGTTCGCGATGAGGACGTCAACGCCTACCTGTCGTTCCGCAACATTCCCAAGACGTTCATCATCACTGCCGACGAGGCCAACACCTACGATCTCGTCAACAACAACGCCGTGCTGATGCCCGCCGACATCGCCGCTCACTTCGGGGAGGTGCTTGCATAAATGACCGCCCACGAGATCATCATCCGTCCGATCGTGTCCGAGCGTTCCTTCTCCGGCATGGAGCTGAACAAGTACACGTTCGAGGTCGCCAAGGATGCTAACAAGTATCAGATCAAGGACGCTGTCGAGGAGATCTTCGGCGTCAAGGTCGTTCGCGTGAACACCCTGACGGTCAAGCCCAAGACCAAGCGCGTGCGCTATGTCGCCGGCAAGACCCGTTCTTGGAAGAAGGCCATCGTCACGCTGGCCGAGGGCGACACCATCGAGGTCTTTGGCAACCAGGCCTAAGACTCGCTGCTGTTGAGTGAGCTCATGCCTCCCAAATAGGGGAGGCGAGAGCTCAAGGTTTTGGGCGTATTAAATGGACACGCCCGGAACCGTGTATACGTCCGGTGTCATCGCACCCGAGGCAGAACCTCGAATCCCTGTCTGCGATGGCTAACGGATTCCTATTGAAAGGGATTGTAATGGCTGTAAAGCACCTTAAGCCGACCTCCGCTGGTAGGCGTTGGCAGACGATCTCCGACTTCTCCGAGATCACCTGCACCAAGCCCGAGAAGTCTCTTCTCGAGCCCCTGCCCAAGAAGGCCGGTCGTAACAACAACGGCCGCATCACCACCCGCCACCAGGGCGGCGGCGTGAAGCGTCGTTACCGCGTGATCGACTTCAAGCGCAACAAGGACGGCGTGCCCGCCAAGGTTGCCACGATCGAGTACGATCCGAACCGTTCCGCTCGCATCGCTCTGCTGCACTACGCTGACGGTGAGAAGCGCTACATCCTGGCCCCCAAGGGCCTCGAGGTCGGTCAGACCATCATGTCCGGTTCTGACGCCGACATCAAGCCGGGCAACGCTCTGCCCCTCGCCGACATCCCCGTCGGTACGCTCATCCACGCCGTCGAGTTCCAGCCGGGCAAGGGCGCTGCTATCGCCCGTTCCGCCGGTAACTCCTGCCAGCTGATGGGTAAGGAGGGCAAGTACGCTATCGTCCGTATGCCTTCCTCCGAGATGCGCCGCATCCTCGTTACCTGCCGCGCCACCGTCGGTGAGGTCGGCAACGCCGATCACTCCAACATCGTCATCGGCAAGGCCGGCCGTAAGCGTCACATGAACGTGCGCCCGACCGTCCGCGGTACCGTCATGAACCCTGTCGACCACCCGCACGGCGGTGGCGAGGGCAAGAACCACACTTCTGGTCGTCCCTCCGTTACCCCCTGGGGTAAGCCGACGAAGGGCCTTCGTACGCGCAAGAAGAAGAAGGTCTCGAACCAGCACATCATTCGTCGCCGTAAGAAGTAATTTCGGATACCGAGTTTTAGGAGAAAGCACTTATGAGCAGAAGTCTCAAAAAGGGCCCGTTCGTGGAGACTCGCCTTCTCTCGCGTATCACCGCGATGAACGAGGCTGGCAAGAAGGACGTCGTGAAGACCTGGTCCCGCGCGTCCACCATCTTCCCCGAGATGGTTGGTCACACCATCGCCGTCCACGACGGCCGCAAGCATGTGCCCGTGTATGTTACCGAGTCCATGGTTGGTCACAAGCTCGGCGAGTTCGCGCCGACTCGTACGTTCCGTGGCCACAAGGCCAAATAGGGGGTTAACCGTAAATGGCAACTAAGTCTATTGAAACTGAGGCCACCGAGGTTCGCGCCGTCGCTAAGTACGTGCGTGTTTCCCCCAGCAAGGCCCGCCTGGTGGTCGATCTGATCCGCCGCAAGCCTGTCGCTCAGGCCTTCGACATCCTCCACTTCTGCGACCGCGCCGTCGCCGTGGATGTCGAGAAGGTTCTCCGTTCCGCCGTTGCGAACGCCGAGAACAACAACGGTCTGCGTGCCGACAACCTGGTTGTCGCCGCTGCCTATGTTGACGAGGGTCCGACGCTTAAGCGCATCCGTCCCCGCGCCAAGGGTTCCGCTTCTCGCATTCTGAAGCGTACTTCCCACATCACCGTCGTCGTTGCTCCTCGAAAGGAGGCGTAAAGCTGTATGGGTCAGAAAGTCTACCCCACCGGCTTCCGTCTTGGCATCACCGAGAACTGGCGCTCCCGCTGGTTCGCAGAGAAGGATTACGCTAAGACCCTCGGTAACGATCTCGAGATCCGCAAGTACCTCGAGAAGCGTCTTTCCCGCGCAGCTGTCTCCCGCGTCGAGATCGAGCGCGCTGGCGACAAGGTGAAGGTCATCATCCTCACCGCTCGCCCCGGCGTTGTCATCGGTAAGAAGGGTGCCGAGATCGATACCCTCCGCACCGAGCTCGAGAAGGTCGCTGGCGTCTCCAAGGGCCAGCTCTCCGTCGACGTTGTCGAGATCAAGCGCCCCGAGCTCGACGCCAACCTCGTTGCTCAGTCCATTGCCGAGCAGCTCGAGGGCCGCGTTGCCTTCCGTCGCGCTATGCGCAAGGCTGTCCAGTCCGCCCGCAAGGCCGGCGCTAAGGGCATCCGTATCCAGTGCTCCGGTCGTCTCGGCGGTGCCGAGATGGGCCGTCGTGAGTGGTACCGTGAGGGTCGCGTGCCTCTGCACACCCTTCGTGCCAAGATCGACTACGGCACGGCTGTCGCCAGCACCACCATGGGCGCTTGCGGCGTGAAGGTCTGGATCTACCTGGGCGAGAAGCTCCCGGGCCAGCCTGTTCCCAACCCTGCACTCGAGGGCTCTTCCCGTCCTCGTCGTCGTAACTCCGAGAGGAGGGGTCAGTAGTGCTTGCCCCTAAGCGTATTCTTCACCGCAAGGTGCAGCGTGGCTCCATGAAGGGCCAGGCCAAGGGTAATACCGAGCTGCATTTCGGCGAGTTTGGTATCCAGGCTCTCGAGGCCCATTGGATCACCAACCGTCAGATCGAGGCCGCTCGTATTGCCATGACCCGCTACATGAAGCGTGGCGGTCGTGTCTACATCACGATCTTCCCCGATAAGCCCATCACCAAGAAGCCTGCCGAGACTCGCATGGGTTCTGGTAAGGGTAACCCCGAGGAGTGGGTGGCCGTCGTCAAGCCCGGCCGCATCATGTTCGAGGTCAAGGGCGTGCCCGAGGAGGTCGCTCGCGAGGCTCTGCGTCTTGCACAGCACAAGCTTCCCATCAAGACCAAGATTGTTGCTGCCAAGAACGCTGAGCAGCGCATCGAGAAGGAGATGGCTGAGGAGGCCGCTCTCGAGGCCAAGTGGGCTGCTGAGGACGCCGCCGCCGCCAAGGAGGAGAACTAATGAAGCCCGCAGAGATTCGTGAGCTCTCGGACGCTCAGCTCGTTGAGAAGCTGAAGGAAATGCGCGCCGAGCTCTTTAACCTTCGTTTCCAGATGGCCACCAGCCAGCTGGACAACACCGCTCGCGTCAACACCGTGAAGAAGGACATCGCTCGTGTCCTCACGGAGCAGCGCGCCCGCGAGATCGCAGCGGAGAAGTCCGCTGTCGCCGAGTAGGACCTAAGGAGAGAACATGACTGATTCGCGTAACTCGCGTAAGGTCCGTACGGGTGTCGTTACCTCCGTCTCCGGTGCCAAGACCATTGTTGTCACCATCACCGAGCGCAAGCGTCACCCCAAGTACGGTAAGATGATGACCAGCTCCAAGAAGCTGCACGCTCACGACGAGGAGTGCACGGCTGGCGTGGGCGATACCGTCCGCGTTATGGAGACCCGTCCTATGTCCAAGATGAAGCGTTGGCGCCTCATCGAGGTCGTCGAGCGCGCTAAATAAGCAGTCGCTCTTACGACTTGTACGTTTCCGAAGATGTGCGTATGCCTGGCTTGCATACCACGGGCCGTCTAAAGGCTGCGCACCTCTCTTCGGTTCTTAGTTCGGAGGAACATCTACCATGATTCAGATGCAAACCATGCTGAACGTCGCCGACAACTCCGGCGCTCGCAAGATTCGCTGCATCAAGGTGCTTGGCGGTTCCAAGCGTCGTTATGCAGGCATCGGCGATGTGTTCATCGGTGCTGTCCAGGAGGCTACCCCTGGCGCCAACGTCAAGAAGAAGGACGTTGTCCGTTGCGTCGTCGTTCGCACCGTTAAGGAGATCCGCCGCAAGGATGGCTCCTACATTCGCTTTGATGAGAACGCCTGCGTTGTCATCAACAACGATGGTTCGCCCGTCGGCACCCGTATCTTCGGGCCTGTCGCTCGCGAGCTTCGTGACAAGAAGTACATGAAGATCGTCTCGCTCGCTCCCGAGACCCTGTAGTTAGGGGAGATATATGTATATCAAGAAGGGCGATAAGGTCCAGGTTCTCTCTGGTAAGGATCGCGGCAAGCAGGGCGTTGTCCTGCGTGCTCTTCCCGCCGAGAACAAGGTCGTTGTCGAGGGCGTTTCGGTCGTCAAGAAGGCCGTCAAGCCCAACGCTGCCAACCAGCAGGGCGGCATCGTTTCGCAGGAGGCTCCCATCGACGCCTCCAACGTCAATCTCGTTTGCCCCGAGTGCGGTAAGGTTACCCGCGTCGGTCACGAGAAGGACGGCAAGAACAAGCTGCGCGTCTGCAAGAAGTGCGGCCACAAGTTCTAAGCTGCCCGCAACATCAAGTTGCTAGCAAAGGCCCGGATGCTCCACGGCACCCGGGCCTTTTTCTATCCCCACTCATTGGGGACAGACTTAAATGAGTGATTGCACTCATTGGGGACAGACTTAAATGACTAGTCGTTTGAGACGTTCTTAAACGACTAGCCTATGGGGACAGTCTTTAGATCAATATATTTGGCCATCTGGGATGGGCTTCAACGAAAGCGGCACTTAGGGACTTTCCCTAGGTGCCGGCACATAGGGACGTTCCCCAGGTGCCGGCAGTATGGGACGGTCCTTTGATGTCTGATGTCCCCAGAGGGGGTGAAGTAATACAGCCTGCTCTGTCTTTTAGGGCTTTGTTGTTCCGCCCCTTTATGTTTCGCAAGGACTTTCGCACGCGCATTTATGCGCATACCTTTGCGCGATAATGCGTGTAACGGCGCAAACATGTGCAAACTGTGGCTAAATAGTGATTGAAAAGCAAATAGACACGCAAATACGAGCAAATACGCGCGCAATTGTGCGAATATAGGGCTGTTAGAAATGAAGAACTTTCGATGACTCAGGAGGCACATATGGCAGATTCCAAGCAGGCTCCACTCGACTCCGCGGCAGCCGCAAAGGCAGCGTTCGCTTCGGTCCAGGACAAGCCGTTCCCCGATGATATCTTTACGGCCCCTGAGCTTTGCTGGGCTGTGATCGGGTGCGGTGTTATCGCCAACCAGATGGCCCAGTCCCTCGCTCTGGCCGGCCGCAAGCTCGCGGGTGTTGCCAACCGTACGCTGTCCAAGGCCCAGGCTTTTGCCGAGCAGTATGGCGTCGAGAAGGTGTACGAGACGGTCGAGGACCTCTACGCCGATCCGGATATCGACGCGGTCTATATCACCACGCCGCACAACACGCATATCACCTACCTGCGAGCCGCTCTGGCAGCTGGCAAGCACGTGCTCTGCGAAAAGGCCATTACCCTCAACTCTGCCGAGCTCGACGAGGCCCGTGCCATCGCCGACGAGCATAACGTGGTCCTTATGGACGCCACCACGGTGCTCCACATGCCGCTGTATCAAGAGCTGCGCCGTCGCATGGATGCGGGCGACTTTGGCCGCATGAACCTCGCCCAGCTCAACTTTGGCAGCTATAAGGAGTACGGCGACCTGACCAACCGCTTCTACAACCGTAGCCTTGCCGGCGGCGCCATGCTCGACATTGGCGTGTATGCCCTGTCCGTCATGCGCCTGTTTATGGCCAGCCAGCCAGCCGAGGTCGTGTCTCTGGGCAATACCTGCGAGACTGGCGTTGACGTCGCGGGTGGCATTGTCTGCCGTAATGCTGAGCAGCAGCTGGGCGTTGTGAGCCTTACGCTCCACTCCAAGCAGCCCAAGCGCTCGGTCATCAGCTTCGATAAGTGCTATATCGAGGTCAACGAGTATCCGCGTGCCGACCATGCGACCATCGTGTGGACTGCGGACGGTCACCGTGAGGAGGTCCACGCTGGCACCGAGGCATACGCTCTGTGCTACGAGATGGCCGACCTGGAGAAGGCCGTTGCCGGCGATGATTCGAAGCGCGAGCTTCTGGGCTATGCTTCTGATGTTATGGAGCTGATGACCAAGCTCCGCGCCGACTGGGGAGTCGTGTACCCCGAGGAGGAGTAAGCGATGCTTGCGGAAGATAGGCTCAACGCGATCGTGACGATGGTGCAGCAGGCCGGCTCGGTTACCGTGCCGGAGCTTGCTGAAGCCCTGGGCGTGACGGCGTCTACCATTCGGCGCGACCTGCAGGCACTCGACCGTGCACACCGTATCGCCAAGGTGCACGGAGGCGCGACGAGTCTGGAGCGTGCGCACGTGACGCGCGACCTGACGATCAGCGAGCGCAGTGATCTCCATAACGATGACAAGGAGCGCATCTGCGCCCGTGCCGCGGCTCTGGTGGAGCCCGATAGCTTTGTGTATATCGATTCGGGCTCCACGACCCTCAAGCTCATCGAGCATCTTCCGCGCCTTGAGGGTGTCACCTATGTGACCGATTCCGTGCTCCATGCTCAGCATCTCGCCCTGCGTGGTATGCGCACCGTGGTGCTAGGCGGCGAGCTCAAGCCCGAGACCGAGGCACTCGTCGGTCCCGATGCCTTGGCAACCCTGGACCGCTATAACTTCAACTGCGGTTTTTGGGGTTCCAATGGCATCGCCGCCGAGCAAGGTCTCACCACACCGGATATCGAGGAAGCGCAGGTCAAGCGTATCTCGATGCGCCATACCGCCAAACGCTTCGTAATCTCGGACGCCAGCAAATTTGGCATGGTGGCGCCCGTCAAGTTCGCGGACTTCCGCGACGCAACGATCATCACCGCGGGCGAGGTGCCCGCCAAGTACCAGTCGATGGACAACGTCATCACGGTCTAGCGATGGGACAAGGCCAAAACCACCACAAAGGTGCCTGTCCCCATTGTGGTGGTTTAGGGCTCCCAGGGGCAGGGGGCTTCGATGTGGATGGGCTCGCCGGTTACGGGATGCGTAAAGGACACGCTGTGGGCATGGAGCATCAGGCCGCAGGGACGCGGCGTGCCGTAGAGCTCGTCGCCCACCAGGGGATGACGCTCGCTCGCCAGGTGCACGCGGATCTGGTGTTTGCGGCCGGTGAGCAGCTCGACATCGATATACGAACGCGTGGGCAGGCCTCGGCGGCTCTTAAGGCGCTTGAGCACCTTCACGCGCGTTTGAGACGGCTTGCCGCTGGCGCCGACGCGCATCTTTCGGCTGTCGTGACGGTCGCGGGCGATGGGCTTGTCGATGAGCTTTTCGTTCCAGTCGATCTTGCCCTCGGCGAGCGCCAGGTAGTGCTTCTCGAAAGCGTGGTCGATCACCATCTGGTCAAAGGCGGGCTGCGTCTGCTTGTCGAGCGAGAACAGCACCACGCCGGTGGTGTCGCGGTCCAGGCGGTTGAGCGGCTGCATGTCGGTCGCGGCAAAGCCGTCGCCCATCGCCAGCAGCAGGTCGCTGGCGTAGTCGGTGAGCGTGCGCTCGCCGGTGCCGTCGCCGTGGACGATCATGCCGGCGGGCTTGTCGATGGCCATGAGCCAGGCGTCGCAGTAGAGGACTTGAGGTTCTTCGTTCACGTGTAAGCCTTTCGGTTAGCTGATTCCCACAAACATGCAGCCCGAGGTCGCCCCGCGTAGGCGGGCGGCGGGCTTGCGGCCGGCCTGCGCTGCTTCGACGGCACGACGGACGCGGGCGACGGCACGGCCCACCTCATCCGTCTCGAGCAGCGTTCCGTCCACCATGAGGCGACGCACGCCGGCGTCGAGCAGCTGAGGAACCTGCGGCGTGAGGTCGATGGGGTAGGCATCGTACAGGCGAGAGCGGCCGTGGATGTCGGTGCGGACGGGCATGACCTTTCCGTCGATATTCTTGAGCGAGAGCTTGCGGGCACGCAGGCGGCAGTTGGCACAATCGTGGATGCAGCCGTTGGCAACCTGCAGAATGCAATGCTCGCTTGTCATGACGCGCGGGCGGCCAAAGACGGTGATGCCCAGAGCAGCGGGCGCGGCGGCGCCGAGCGAGACAATCTCGTCGAGCGTGATCTCGGGCGAGAGCCAAAACGCACCGGCGCCGCGCTCGGCAAGCGCCTCCATGCAGGGCGTGTTGTGCACCGGCAGGCAAGAGCGAATCTCGGCTGTGGCGCCGGCATGCGCGGCTACGGCGAGCTCGGAGATATTGCCGACGGCGACGGTGGCTCCAGCATTGATCCAGGGATCGACGCGCTCGTGGTCGACGGCGCGGCAGACCTCGTCGAGTACGGGCACGATGCCCTGCTCAAATGCATCGGCAGGGGAGAGTCCGGCAGCCTCGAGCGCATCGGTGGTCATATAGATGCGCGCGGCGCCCTCGGCACGAGCAGCCTCGGCGGCTTCGAGCGTGGTGACGGCGGCGCAGATCTGCGGCTCATCGCGGTAATGCTCGGGTGCGGGGCGGGAATCGCTGGTTACAATCACCGGCAACTCGAGCGTTTTCGCGCGCTCCTCGTACGGTGCGAGAATGGCCTCCTCCAGTGCCTTGCAGGCGGCAGCGCGCACCTTGTGCACAGCGGAGAAGCCCATGCCGCAGCCCTCATCGAGCGTCACATCAAAGCTCGCTGCCTCAAAGGGCGAAGAGCCCATGCGGCCCACATGCTCAACCAGGTCTGCCGCCTCGACGGCGCGGGTCTTGGCGGCCTCGACGGTAAAGCCGGTGGCGGTGGCGGTAAGCGCGGGGTCGTCGCAGCAGGTGAGCGTAACGGTAAACGGCTCGCCCAGACGCGCCACGACGAACACATCTACGGCGCGGCGGCGCAGCACATCGCGCTTGAGCGCGGCGCCGGCAGCGTCAATGGCGCGCTGACTGCGAATCACGCGCACACGGCAACCCTCGGGCATGCTACGGGGCACGCGGCACTCGATGATATCGCCGGCTGCGGCATCATCGGCGGCAATGGTGGTCAGGAATTGGTCGAACTCATCGTCGTGGCGAAGCTCCAGCAGGTCGCCCTTGCCCACGGGCTCAAACAGCTCAATGCGGGCGATGGCGGCGCGGCGACGGCGGTCGTCGGGCTTGAGGCCGCGCACGTCGCGATTGGCCGGGCGGCTGCCCAGCACCGTGCCCACGATTTGGCCGCGATTGTTGGAACGCTCATAGCTCATCATCTCGTCGCCCGAGGTACCGTCCTGATAGGCGTGCGTAAAGTCGCGGTTGAAGCAGCGCTTGAGCTGGCGCTGGCGGGCAGCTTCCTCGTCCTTGGCAACGGTGGCTCCGGATAGCATGTCGTCAATTTCGTGACGATACACATCAACGATGGAGTACACGTAATCGGGCGCCTTCATGCGGCCTTCGAGCTTGAGCGATGCGGCACCGGCGTCATACAGACGGCGAACAAGCTGCGAAGTGTTGGTGTCGCGCGGGCATAGCGCACGCTCGCGGCCGGCGGGGGA
>CABVCF010000071.1 GCA_902496775.1 uncultured Collinsella sp. | reverse complement strand
CCGGCTGCTCGAGCCCGGGCAACGTCACGCGCCCCACGCCCACGCCGCCATCGACGGAAACTTCCGATTCGCGCGCGGGCACGCCCTTGCTGCCCGCAGCGCCCGTGCCCGACCCCGCATGTTCCACGCGCGCGTACACGAGCACGCCGTCGGTCACATCGGCATCGTCGCCTGCGTCCTTTCGCACGGCGCACTGGGCGCACCCCTCGCCGATGCATGCGTCGACCACGTTCGCCTCGACGGGCAGCCCGCCGGGGGTGACGATCGACACGAGGCCGACGGGCTTTCGTGACAAGAGCATCTCGCAGGCTGCCTTCGCCGCGAGCGCGGCGCAGCTCCCC
The DNA here is from genome assembly GCA_902496775.1 of uncultured Collinsella sp. Lineage (GTDB taxonomy): Bacteria > Actinomycetota > Coriobacteriia > Coriobacteriales > Coriobacteriaceae > Collinsella. Next base: position 10,801 of record CABVCF010000071.1, on the reverse strand, counting down.
GTGGTGTAGCCGCAGCGCAGGCGGGTCGTCCCGGTATATATGTAGTGCTCGAAGGCCACGCTAGCTGCTCGCCTTCCGATAGCCCGTGGCAAACGAAGGGTCGTAAAGCTTGCTGCGCTCGTACGACTCCGCTTGCGCGCCGTCGTCCGCAAGCCCGCCGCGAGCTCCGAGCACGCGGCCCACCACCACGAGCGCCGTGCGGTCGATGCCCTCTCGCGCGCCCGCATCGGCGAGCGTGCCCACTGTGCATCGCACCACACGCTCCTCAGGCCAGGTCGCCTTGTACACGAGCGCCGCCGGCTCGTCGGAGCTGCGGCCCGCGGCCAAAAGCTCGGCGGAAAGCTCGGCGAGCATACCCGAGCTCAGGAAGATGACCATAGTCGAGCCACTTTCCGCCATGGTGCGCATGCCCTCGCCCGCGGGCATGGGGGTGCGCCCGGAAAGCCGCGTGATCACGACCGACTGGCTGATTCCCGGCAGCGTGTATTCCTGGCGAAGCGCCGCCGCGGCACCGCAAAAGCTCGACACGCCGGGCACCACCTCGTAGTCCACGCCGCGCGCGTCGAGTGCGTCCATCTGCTCCTGGATGGCGCCGTACAGGCACGGGTCGCCCGTGTGCAGGCGCACCACTTCCTCGCCCCGCGCATCTGCCGCGCACATCACGTCGAGCACTTCCTCCAAGGTCATGTGCGCGCTGTCGTAGACGATGCAGGATTCCTTGCACTCAGCGAGCAGCTCGGGGTTCACAAGGCTTCCCGCCCAAACGACCACATCGGCTGCGCGCAGAAGGCGCGCCCCGCGCAGCGTGATAAGGTCGGCGGCGCCCGAACCTGCTCCAACGATATGAATCATCCGAGCCTTCCCTTCCCGTTTCTCATCGCAACCGTTTACGCCGCCATTCGCGCAGCGGGCAAAACACGGCGCCTGCGGCGGCAATCGGCGCAAATACGCAGGCAGGAGGCGCAATGCCGCCCGCCCTGGCTTTGACACGTTCACAAGCGCCCACTATCATAGTAAAAGTTTCGGCAACGAGCATATGACAATCGGATAAAAGGAAATGACCGGCGCGGCGCCCGCACAGCCCGCGCTGGCTTGCGGAGGGAACCAGGTGGGAATCCTGGGCAAGGGACATTACTGTATAGGACGCGCGGGCGAACCGCCTCGCGCCCCAAGCCAGACTGCTTCGCCTTTTCCTCACGGCATCGCCGTGGCGTTAGCTCCTTGTGAACCCCGAGGGGTGCGCTTTTCTTTCGCTTGTGCCGACAAGCAACTGTCGCCGGGGGACCGGCAAACCGAGGAAAGGAAAAACCATGTCCGACCAGATGTCACGCCGCGGCTTCATGGGCGCCGCAGCAACCGGAGCCGTCGCGCTCGCCGGATTCGCGCTCGCGGGCTGCTCCAACACCTCCGCGAGTTCCGAGAAATCGAGTGAAAAGGAGAAGGCCGTGAAGCCGGTCATCCTCGTCACGAGCTTCGGCACGAGCTACAACGACTCGCGCCACATCACCATCGGCGCCATCGAAGACGCTATCCGCGAGAAGTACTGGCAGGACTACGACATCCGCCGCGCCTTCACCGCGCAGATCATCATCGACAAGCTGAAGAAGCGCGACGGCATCACGATCGACAACATGACCGAGGCGCTCGACCGCTGCGTGGAAGACGGCGTGAAGGAAATCGTCGTGCAGCCGACGCATCTCATGGGTGGCCTGGAATACACCGACGTGAAAGACGAGCTCGACAAGTACGCCGACAAGTTCGACAAGATCTCGCTCGGCGACCCGCTGCTCACCTCCGACGACGACTACAAGAAGGTGGCCGCAGCCATTAAGGAGAACATGGCGTCCTTCGACGACGGCAAGACGGCGCTGTGCCTCATGGGCCACGGCACCGAAGCCGATTCCAACGCCGACTATGCCAAGATGCAGGAAGTGTTTAAGAACGAGGGCTTGACGCAGTTCTTCGTCGGCACCGTCGAGGCTGAACCGACCTGCGAGGATGTTATCGCCGCCGCGAGCGCCGCAGGCTACAAGAAGGCCGTGCTCGCGCCGTTCATGGTGGTCGCGGGCGACCACGCGAACAACGACATGGCAGACGAGACCGACCCCGACAGCTGGGCTGCGAAGTTCGTGGCCGCCGGCTTCGAAGTGACGTGCCTGCTCCAGGGTCTGGGACAGAACGTCGCGGTCGACGACATCTACGTCTCGCACGTGGACGACGCCATCGCCAAGCTATAAACTCGCCGCGCACGGGGGCGCCGGTCGCGTCCCCGTGCAACGGGCATGCGCCTTCCCCGACTGACGGCGCATGCCCGTTGCATTCGCATCCCGCCCGCCCACCGCACGGCGCGGGCGGTCGAAGCGATTGAAAGGAACCCCTCCATGTTGAAGAAAACCCTCGCCTTCGCCCTGTCGGCGGCGCTTTTCGCGTTCTCGCTCGCCGGCTGCGGCGGAAATTCAATCGACAGCGCAAAGGCAAGCGATGCCGATTCCCAGGAAAAGACCGAACAGGCGGCCGATGCGCCCGAGGGCGCAAGCGCTGCCCCCATCACCGCCGACAAGGTGGCCGACGGCACCTATCCGATCACCGTAGATTCCAGCTCGAACATGTTCAGGATTGTGGACGCCCAGCTCATCGTGGAAAACGGCTCCATGCACTGCGTGATGACGCTTTCCGGCACGGGCTACGGCAAGCTCTTCATGGGCACGGGCGACGAGGCTGCCGCCGCGAGCGAGGCCGACTTCATCCCCTATGTGGAAAACGCGGAAGGCAAGTACACCTACGACGTGCCCGTTGAAGCGCTCGACGAGGACACCGCCTGCGCCGCGTGGAGTATTAGAAAAGAGCAGTGGTACGACCGCACGCTCGTGTTCGAATCCGCCGGCGTCGATCTGCGCGCCGACGCACTGAAGTAACGTCATGCGGTCGATTCTTCCCAAGGGGGAAAGCAGGAAGCGTCGCAGCATCGCGGTGCGCGCGATCGCCTGCGTTCTCGTCGCCCTGCTCGCGCTTCCCTTCGCGGGGTGCAGTGCGAGCCCGAACGCGACCGGTGGCACGGCGGGCTCTCAGGAATACACTGTGAGCGTCTCGCTTTCCGGCGGGTCAGGGCGCGCAAGCATCGCCTCACCAACCACAATTGTGAAGGATGGCGACACCTACACCGCGACCATCACCTGGTCGAGTTCGAACTACGACAAGATGACCGTCGACGGCGTGGACTACGCGCCCGTAAACGACGGCGGCAACTCCACGTTCGAGATACCCGTCACGCTCGACGAGGACATCGCCGTGTCGGCCGAGACCGTCGCCATGTCGACGCCGCACACCATCGACTACACGCTCTACTTCGACTCATCCACCATGAAGAAGAAAACGGGCGACGATGCAAGCGGCGACTCCCCTGCGGGAACGGCTTCAAGCGCCGCGGCCGACTTCCACAACGCCGATTTGGGCTGCGGCTGGGAGCCGACGGGGACGCTTCAGCTAGAATACGCCAAGCACTTCACTGTCGACGAGTTCGAAGGCGGCTTGCGGCTTATCTGCGTTTCGAACGGGGAGCGCTTCCTCGTGGTGCCGCAGGATGCGAAGGTACCTGATGGGTTGAGCTCCGACATCGCGGTCATAAGGCGCCCCGCCGACAAGGTGTACCTTGTGTCGTCGGCGACGATGTGTCTGGTCGACGCGCTCGATGCGAACGACAATATCTTCATGTCGGGCACGAAGGCTGACGATTGCTCGGTCGCGGGCTTCAAAAGCGCGCTCGAAAGTGGGGCGATCGCCTACGGCGGCAAGTACAGCGCGCCCGACTACGAGCGAATATCGGCCTCGGGCTGCACGCTCGCCATCGAGAACACCATGATCAACCACACGCCCGATGTGAAGAAAAAGCTGAAGAAGCTCGGGCTCGTCGTGCTCACCGAACAGTCGTCGAGCGAACCCGAAGCACTCGGGCGTGTCGAGTGGATTAAGCTTTTCGGCGTCCTGTTCGACAAGGAAGACGAGGCCGCGCACCTGTTCAACGAGCAGAAGGCTCGCGTCGAGCAAACGTCGGGGCTGGCGTCGTCAGGTAAAACCGTGGCGTATTTCTACATTAACTCGAACGGGGCCGCCGTCACGCGGCGGGCGGGCGACTACGTGGCGCAGATGATCGAGCTTGCAGGCGGCAACTACGCGCTCGATGACGCGCAGACGGCGTCGACGTCAGGTTCGTCAGTAACGCTCGAAATGGAGCGCTTCTACGAGACGGCGAAGGATGCCGACATCATCGTCTACAACGGCACCATCGACGAATCAGTTGCCACCTTGAAAGACTTCGTAGGCAAAAACGCGCTATTGTCGCAGTTCAAAGCTGTAAAGAACGGCAACGTCTGGGTCACAAGCGCCGACATGTACCAGCAGATGACTTCTACCGCCGACATTATCGACGAGCTGCACGGGGCGTTCACCGGCGATGACGCGAGCGACTTCCATTATCTGAGGAAGCTCGGCTAGCGTCATGAGAAGCCGGCTTTCCATGACATACGACGAATCGGGGCGCGCCGCGCGGTGTCGCGTCGTGACGGCGCTGCTCGCTGTTGTCCTCATCGTGCTCGTCGGGGCCAACCTGTGCATCGGGAGCGTGCTCGTGCCCGCAGACCACATCCCCGGCATCCTTTCGGGCGGCGCGGCCAATTCCATGGAAAGCCAAGTCATCTGGGAGATTCGCCTGCCGCGCGTGCTTTCAGCCGTGCTTCTCGGCGGGGCACTTTCGCTCTCCGGGTTCCTGCTACAGACGTTTTTCAACAACCCCATCGCCGACCCGTTCATCTTGGGCGTCTCCTCGGGCGCAAAGTTCGTCGTCGCGCTTACGATGATCGTACTTCTGGGCGCGAACCAGGCCATGTCCTCGCCAGCCATGGTGGCCGCAGCATTTCTGGGCTCGCTTATCACCATCGGCTTCGTGCTCCTCATCGCACGGCGCATAAGTTCCATGGCCATGCTCATCGTGGCGGGCGTCATGGTGGGATACATCTGCTCGGCGGCGACGAACTTTCTCATCGCCTTCGCCGACGACCAGTCCATCGTAAACCTGCACAACTGGTCTTTGGGTAGTTTCTCGGGTTCGAGCTGGGACGACGTCGCGGTCATCGCGGTCGTGGTGATAACCGTGAGCGCATGCGTATTCGCGATATCGAAGCCCCTTTCCGCCTTCCAGCTGGGAGAAGCCTACGCGAAAAGCGTCGGCGTGAACGTCGCACGTTTCCGCGTGGTGCTCGTCCTTCTAGCGAGCATGCTCTCCGCCTGCGTGACCGCGTTCGCTGGTCCGGTGTCGTTCGTAGGCATCGCGGTTCCGCATCTCGTGAAGTCGGCGCTGAAGTCGTCGAAGCCCATCCGCGTGATTCCTGCGTGCTTCTTGGGAGGCGCCATCTTCTGCGCGGGCTGCGATTTGATCGCGCGCACGCTGTTCTCTCCCGTCGAGCTTTCCATCAGCGCCGTCACCGCCATCTTCGGCGCGCCGGTGGTTATCGCGCTCATGTTGAAGAAGCGGGTGAGGTAGATGGGGGAATTCGTGCCGCGGCCCAAAACGCTCGGAGGGGAGTCGAACCTCGAAACCCCGGTCGAAACGCAGGCTGTCGGAGCGCCGCTTTTCCGCATAAGCGACCTGTCGGCGGGCTACGACAAGAAGGTCGTAGTCGAAGGCGTCGATCTGGAGGTTCGCGCGGGCGACGTCGTGGCGCTCATCGGGCCGAACGGCTCGGGCAAGTCGACCATCTTGAAAACCATCACACGCCATCTGGCACCGCTTGCCGGCGCGGTCGAGCTCGACGGGCGGGAGATTTCCCGATGGAAGACGGCGGAGTTCGCAAGGAACCTTGCCGTTATGCTGACAGATCGCCCCCGGACCGAGCTCCTCACCTGCCGCGATATCGTAGAGGCGGGAAGGCATCCCTACACCGGGCGAATGGGCACACTCTCGCCCGACGACCATAGTCGGGTCGATGAGGCCATGAAAACCGCACATGTGGAAGAGCTCGCCGAGCGCGACTTCATGCAGATAAGCGACGGGCAACGCCAGCGCGTCATGCTCGCACGCGCCATCGCGCAGGATCCGCGTGTGCTCGTGCTCGACGAGCCCACGTCGTATCTCGATATCCGCTACCAGATCGACCTGCTGCGAATACTTCGCCACCTTGCGAAATCGCGGAATGTGGCTGTCATCATGTCCATCCACGAACTCGAACTCGCGCAGAAAAGCGCCGACAAGGTGATTTGCGTGAAGGACGGCCGGGTCTTCCGCGCCGGCGCACCCGAGGACATATTCACGCGCGAGACGATTGGCGAGCTCTACGGCCTTCAACATGGCACCTTCAACGAGCGCTTCGGCAGCGTGGAAATTGGGCGCCCACACGGCGATGCGCACACGTTCGTCATCGCCGGCGCAGGTACGGGGTCGGCTGTGTTTCGCCAGCTCATCCGGCAGGGCAAGGCGTTCTACGCGGGCGTTCTGCACGAAGGGGACATCGACTGCGAGCTCGCGCGCGACCTGGCGACGGAATGCGTGGCCGAGCGCGCCTTCGAGCCGATCGGGGATAAAACCATAGCCCGCGCCAAAGAGTTCCTCGTCCACTGCGTGCGTCTTATCGTGTGCCCCACCGCCTTCGGCACCATAAACGCCCGCAACGCAGAGCTCGTTGAGTTCGCACGCTCGCATGGTATCGAGGTCATGCAAGCGTGCGAAGGCGCATCGGAGGATTCCAATGGATACGCCTAGGCGCGGCCCAAGAAATCGTCCGCATCCCCATCTGACACTATTTCACCGCAACTTAGAAGGTGTCGGCGTATAACGCTACACCCCAAATTAAATTGATTCGTTGAATAGACACATTCCAAATCTTTAGACTTCGTTTAATCTACAAGTGGGTATTATCACACACAAAGCACACGTGAAAGGATATACCCATGTCGCTTACACAGTCAGCAGAGCGTGCAGCGCTTAACAAGCTCATCGATTATCTCGACGACAACCCGCAAGAAAACATCGACAAAATCATGGATCTCGTGAACAAGCTGGTCCCCAATCGCGTATTTCCTGTACAGCGAGAGGCATTCACCAATGTCATCAAGAGCCGCGGCAATTGGTATGACCTGATCATGCGTGTGTTCAGCCTTAATCCCCAGATGCGAACCAAACTGCTTAAGACCCTCATAGTCGACGCCAACCTGCTTGCTTGGCCAGAGCAGGAAAAGAACCGCGAAAAGTACCAGTGCAACGTTCCGTGGGCCATCCTGCTCGATCCCACGAGCGCCTGCAACCTGCATTGCACGGGCTGCTGGGCCGCTGAGTACGGCTACAAGCAGAATCTCTCGTTCGAAGACATCGACTCTATCGTTACGCAGGGCAAAGAGCTCGGTACGCATATCTACATCTATACCGGCGGCGAGCCGCTCGTCCGCAAGCACGACCTGATCAGAATTTGCGAAAAACATCAGGACTGCGCGTTTCTCTGCTTTACCAACTCCACGCTGATCGACGAGGCCTTCTGCGACGATATGATTCGCGTAGGTAATTTTGTCCCCGCCATCAGCGCCGAGGGCAATGAGCACACAACAGACGCCCGCCGCGGCGAAGGTACCTACGCAAAGATCGAGCACGCCATGAAACTCCTGCGCGAGCGCGACTTGCCGTTTGGTATCTCCACCTGTTGGACCAGCGCCAATGCCGATACGGTTGCTACCGAGGAGAACATGGACTGGATGATCGGCGAGGGAGCACTCTTCTGCTGGTACTTCCACTTTATGCCGGTTGGCCGCAACGCAACCCCCGAGCTCATGCCCACGCCCGAGCAGCGCGAGCACATGTATCACTTTATCCGTGAAATGCGCGAGAAGAAGCCGCTGTTTACGCTGGACTTTCAAAACGATGGCGAGTTTGTAGGCGGATGTATCGCCGGCGGCCGCCGCTACCTGCACATCAACGCCGCCGGATACGTGGAGCCGTGCGTGTTCATCCACTACTCAAACGCCAACATCCACGATGTGAGCTTACTCGACGCGCTGCGCTCTCCCCTCTTTATGAAGTACTACGAAAACATGCCGTTCAACGACAACTACCTCAAGCCATGCCCCATGCTCGAAAATCCCGACGTGCTGCCCAAACTGGTCGCCGAGAGTGGCGCAATGAGCACCGATCTCATCGAGAAGGAGTCACCCGAGCAGCTGCGCGAAAAGACCCAGGCTGCGGCCGAGGCATGGTCACCTGTCGCCGACCGCATCTGGAACGACTCCGACGATCCATTATACGCCAAGCGTCACGAGGACAAGTCGCAGGGCATGGCCGATAGCGACATGCACAAGTTCGAAAAACAGGGCCGCATACTCAAAAACGGCGATTAATGCTGCCCTACACGACAAACGCTCAGAAATGAAGCGGAGCAGTCTCGAGGCTCATCTTCGAGGCTGCTCCGCCTTACCATCAAAACAGTTTTACTAAGTTGCGGTGAAATAGGGACTAGATCGGCCTTCCAACAACCAAAACAATCCCTATTCCACCGCAACTTCTTTAAGTTGTTGAATTATCGATGCTATTCGAAGCGAGATTCCAGACTCGACAGGCCGTTGAGCGTGAGGTCGTTAGCAACCTCCGAGACACGCTCGATAGGAACCGAGCCGTCAGACAGCGCCCACGTGCGATAGATACCGATAATACCCGATAGCAAAAACGCCAAATAGTAGTCGAACATCTCGTCCTTGAGACCTTGAGGCAGCAGATCGCGCTCGGCAATCTCGTGCTCGAGCGGCGCACGAAGACGAGCCATAAAATCATCGAGCGGAATGTTCTCGATCAGCTGACGATTGAGCACCAAGTTGTTGCACAGTGCCTCGTTAACGGTTTTAAAGAAGGTCGCCGCCGCGCCAAGAGCGCGCTCATTGGTGTCGCCGTCCATGGAAGCAAGCGTTTTCTCGACCGAGTCGACAATCATCTCCACCACATCGACAGCAATGGCATCGAGCAGGCCATCAACCGTACCAAAGTGAACGTAAAAGGTCTTGCGGTCGACATTGGCCTCGCGCGCGATGGCACTCACCGTAATGTCTGCCAGCGGCTTTTCCATGAGCAGGCGCTCGAAAGCCGAAAGGATGGCATTACGGCTGCGAACTATGCGACGATCAAGACGCGGTTTGCTGGTTGCCATGGGCGTGTCCCTTCGATATGCGAGCATTCATCAACAGATGAGAGATAATCTACGTAAGAGGATTATCCCCCATACAGCACAAATATGACCCGCATCATGAAGAACGCACGACTGCCCTACTGTGACTTAGGATGCTTCTTCTTATTGAGTGCCGACGGAGATACGCGAATACCATCGCCTGTCTGGCGCACATAGGCTTTATGAGCCAGCTTAGCGGTCCCAGAAGCCTTCTGAGCCTGCTTCTTGGGATCAACGGTAACAGCATTCGCGGGGTGCGGCTTAGTGGGCGCAGAGGGCGTCTGAGGCATGCGGCCGAGCTTGCGCATCACGCGATCCCAGCGCGCATGGATGCTCTCGTTGTGGGCGCTCTTAAGGCCCAGCAGGGGCGCAGCCAAAATGGTCGGCGCAATAAACGTAATGAGGCGCCACAGCAGATAGCCAGCGGTCGAAGCCGACCCAAAGAAATGACCCAAGAACAATGCAAAGCCGCCCTCAGCGCCACCAGTTCCACCGGGCAGGGGGACCGCAGAGCTCAGCAGCTGGACAAAGGCGCTCGCGGCCATGACCGAGAAAAAGTCGACCTCGTGGTGGCCAAAGGCAAGCATCAGGAAATACGGCACGAGGTAGAAAAACGCGAGTTGCAGCATGGTGATGACCACCGTGAGCAGCATGGAAGAAAAATGTCCGGCTGAAAGCTTGAACTTCTCGGAGAAGGAGTAGATCTCGCCATCGACAAACGTGCGCCATCCCTCGATCTTAGTGGCCGAGACACCAATGCGCTCAAGCCAATTGATGATGCAATGGGCGACGCGCGTGACGGTCTTAGGCATGAGCGCGACGGCGAAGATGCCCAGCAAGATGCAGCAGTGCCCACCAAAGCTAAAGACACACAGCAGCGTCATGTCGCCATAGCGCTCGGCAAAAAACGGCATGCGAGCAAGCAGTAGGATAGCGCCCCAGGCAACGAGGCCAAACTGATACACGATAAAGCGCGTGAACTGCGTGGCGCCAGCCTCGCCGACATTTTGGCCCGCCTTGGTCAGGCGGTAGATCTGGGCGGGAGTCGAGCCCATCATCATGGGCGTCAGGTTGCCAAAGAAGATGCCGCTCGCCTCGACCGAAATCAGGTCGCGGATGCCGACGGGTGAATATGGGTCGAGCCAGACGGCGATCGCATAGGCCACAATGCCAAAGAACAGATACATGAACATGCAAAGACACGCGACAACGAGCCATGGCGCCTGGACGCTCGACATTGCGGCCCAGAACTGCCCCATCTGCCCGGTTACCACCAGATAGACGATATAACCCACCAGCACGACGCCGATAAAGATGGCGCCGCGGCGTGCGCTCTTATTGTCATCTCCGCCCGAGGCCTCAACCTCAACCTGGGGCTTAGACGTATGCTGAGAGGACTCCGTCATGAGACTCCTTCTAACAGTCAAAATATCTTGGATATTGTACCCGCAAGGACCATAAGCAGAACGCAAAGCTCTGGTTCAAATGGGAATTGCAGACGGTTGTTTGAAAATAAAAAACCCGGCCTTCTATGGGAAGTCCGGGTATCAGATGCGTGGTAGCCCGTACCAGATTCGAACTGGTGATCTCCGCCTTGAGAGGGCGGCGTC
>CABVCF010000070.1 GCA_902496775.1 uncultured Collinsella sp. | reverse complement strand
TCCGCACATGTGCGGATGAATGTGGGAGGTGTTCGGATAAAGTCGATAATCAAGGTACTGTTACCGTCTTCCCGCTCTTGTTGGGGTATGCTTTGTTCGTATGTAAACGTATGACATGTTGATGGGGGAGGGTGCTATGGCTCGCGAGGGCGCTCGTTCTAAGGATTCGGCTAAGCCTGGCATCAAGGAAGTTGCAGCGGTGGCGGGGGTTTCGCCTACTACGGTATCTCGCGTGCTTAATAATCGCGGCTATATTAGCCAAGAGACCCGCGATAAGGTCCATGCCGCGATGAAGCGCATCAACTATACGCCCAACGATATCGCCCGTGCCATGCTCAACGGTCGCCTGAATCTTATCGGTATGATCGTCCCCTATGTCAGCAGTCCGTTTCATGCCCAAGTGGTTCAAGTCATTGAGCATACCCTGGCCGAAAACGGTTTTAAGATGCTGCTGTGCAATAGCGCCAATCGACCCGAGCTTGAGCGCTCTTATATCGACATGCTTCGACGCAATATGGTTGATGGCGTCATCGTCAACTCGCTTAATATCGGTGCCGAGGCGTATGCCGAGATGGGCTTGAGTCTGGTTGGTATCGACTGCGACCTTGGCGAGGCCTCTGTTCAGATTGCGAGCGACAGCTATGGCATCGGCGAACTTGCCACGCGTCGCCTGATTGATGACGGGTGTTCGCGCATCTTGTGCCTGCGCAACAATAGCCGCATGCGCATGCCTGCCAATAAGCGTACCGATGCCTACCACGATGTTGTGGAGCAGGCCGGTTTGCCCGCGCTTGTCCGTGAGGTCGAGTTCGTTAAGTCCGATGACGAAAAGAGTGCGGTCGTTGCGAAGATCCTCGATGAGAACCCCGATATTGACGGCATCTTTGCGGGAGACGACACGATGGCGGCTATCTGTCTTAACGTGATGAAGCAGCGCGGCTTGAGCGCTCCGGACGATATTAAGGTCGTGGGCGCGGATGGCGCCCGCCGCACTATGACGTTTATGCCTGACTTAACAACCGTTCGTCAGGATATCGATCGCATCGGAGAGCTCGCGGCGCAATCCATCATCGCTCTTGTTAACGGTGAAAAGCCCGAATCGAATACCAAGCTCCCCGTTGAACTCATTGAGGGCAAAACCGCGTAGTTCATCCCGTGCCAAAAGAATTCCTCAAACGCCTCTGATGACCGTTCGCCGGCATATGTCAACCGTTTGCCGACGACTGGAACTGCGAAAAGACGTATTGGTGTGAAAACGTTTGACATATGAAAACGATTGACATATCTTGCAGTTGTACCGAGTTAGTATCACGTGGGAAGGAAGTCTCGGATGCACAAGGTGTATTACCAGCCTGAGGGAATTTGGGTAGGCGACATCATGCCGTACGGCGAGGACGGCACGTTCTATCTCTATCATCAGCGTGACACGCGAAACCCCGGACCTTTCGGAGAGCCGTTTGGCTGGGCACTCGCGACAACCAAGGACTTCGTCAATTACAAAGACTTTGGCGAGAGCCTTGAGCGTGGCGGCGACGAGGAAGTCGACCAGTATGTTTATGCCGGCACGGTGTTTAAGGTGGGCGACAAGTACCATGCGCTCTACACTGGTTGCAATCGCGATAAGGTCAAGGCACGCTTGATGAAGCAGGTTCTTCTTCACGCAACGAGTGACGACGCCGTCAAGTGGGAGAAGAACATCGCCGAGACGCTGCTTCCGCCCCAGGAAGGTTACGATGACCGCAACTGGCGCGATCCCTTTGTGCTTTGGGATGAGGAGAACGAAGAGTACATGCTCATCCTCGGCACGCGCGTGGGCGAGGACAAGCGTCTGATGACCGGGCGTCTGGTCAAGTTCACCTCCAAGGACCTGGATACCTGGGAGTTCCAGGGCGACTGGTGGAATCCGGGCCTTTACACCATGTTCGAGATGCCTGATCTCTTTAAGATGGGCGACTGGTGGTATCTGGTGTTCTCCGAGTACAGTGATGGCAACAAGACCCGTTACCGCATGTCTCGCTCCATCAACGGTCCTTGGATCACTCCTGCTGACGATTCATTCGATGGCCGCGCGTACTATGCCGCGCGTACCGCATTTGATGGCGAGCGCCGCGTTCTCTTTGGTTGGGTTCCTACGCGTGACGAGGGTGGCGATCCCAGCTCTTACCTGTGGGGTGGCACCTTTATGCCTCTCGAGATCGTTCAGCGTGCCGACGGAACGCTCGGCACCAAGCTCCCTGACAGCATGCTTGGCGCCTTTGGCGAGGCTAAGGCAGTCGAGGCCTTTGAGCTTTCCTGCGAGTCGGGCAAGGTCGAGCAGGTGCTCGCCGCGGATGCCGGTTCCACCTATATGCTCGATGCCGACATCGAGCTCGCCGGTGACGCTGCCGGCTTCTCGGTGAAGCTTGCCGAGGACGCCGAGTCCGGTCTTGCCTATGAGTTCCGCGCCAACCTGCGTGAGGGCAAGCTCGAGTTTACGGCGGCCCCCCAGTATCCGTGGTTCCAGGTCAACAACATGGGCCTCGAGCGTCCGTTGTTCTTTAAGGGCGAGGGCACTCATCATGTGCGCCTGGTCGTTGACGACGATATCGCGACCATCTTTGTCGATGATGTTGCGCTCAACGCTCGCTTCTGCAATAAGCAGGGCCAGGGTGTGGCACTGACGGTCACCGACGGTACGCTCAAGTGCGCAAATGCAACGATCGCGTCTCTGTAATGGCATCAAAACGTCTTATGATTTCGTAAAGGAATGGAGAGGAACATGGACTACAAAGCAGTGTCTCAGCAAGTCGTCGATAACGTCGGCGGTCTGGAGAACATCGAGGGCGCCACGCATTGCGTTACGCGTCTGCGTCTGGTGCTCAAGGATACGAGCAAGTACAACAAGGCCGAGCTCGAGAACATCGATGGCGTCAAGGGCGTGCTGTACAACAGCGGCCAGCTCATGATCATCTTCGGTACCGGTACCGTCAACAAGGTCTACGACGAGTTTATGGCTCTGACGGGCGTTAAGGAGATCAGCGCTTCCGAGGTCAAGGGCGCCGAGGCGGACAAGAAGGGCAAGTTCTTCTCGGTCCTTAAGGTATTCTCGGATATCTTTATCCCCATCATTCCCGCTTTTGTCGGCGCTGCTATCATCATCGGCCTTAAGTCGCTGATCGTTGCCAACGGACTCTTCGGCATGGAGGGCAGCCTTGCCGACCGCAGCGAGTTCCTCAAGAACCTCGCAAGCTTCTTTGCCATTATTGCCACCACTTTCGACTACCTGCCTGTCCTGGTTATGTACAGCGCGGTCAAGCGTTTTGGCGGTAACCCGATCCTGGGTATCCTCGTCGGTATCGTCATGGTTCACCCGAGCCTTATGAACCGTAACGCGTTCGTTATGGATCCGACGGGTGCTGAGTACTGGAACTTTGGTCCGCTCTCCATTCCCATGGTTGCTTTCCAGGGCGGTGTGTTCCCCGCAATCCTGACTGCCTGGTTTATGGCCAAGGTCGAGAAGATTGCCCAGAAGTACATCCCCGAGGTCGTCTCGTTCGTTTTCGTCCCGACCGTTACCCTGATTCTTGCTAACGTCGCCCTGTTCACCGTGTTCGGCCCGCTCGGCAACCTGATCGGCGACGTCCTCGGCGGCGTAATCGATATCCTGTACAACAGGATGGGCGTCTTTGGTGCCTTTGTCTTCGCCGCGTTCCTGCAGCCGCTTGTCGTTACCGGTACGCATCAGTTCATCCAGGGTATCGAGGCAAACCTCGTTGCCACGACTGGCTTCAACTACATCCAGGCCATCTGGTCGGTTTCCATCATCGCCCAGGGCGGCGGCGCCATCGGCATGTACCTCATTCATAAGAAGCATTCCAAAGAGCGCAACATCTGCATGTCGTCCTTTATCCCGACGCTGGTCGGAATCTCCGAGCCCGCAATCTTTGCTGCAAACATGCGCTACTCGATCATTCCGTTCCTCTGCGCTTGCATCGGTGCAGGCTGCGGCGGTGCCTTCGTCAAGCTCTTTGAGGTACGCGCTATCGGTCAGGGTCTGACCGGCGTGCTTGGCCTGCTCATCGTCACGCCCGAGACCCTCGTGTGGTATGTGGCTGGCAATCTCATCGCCTTTATCGTGCCGATCGTCTTGATCTTTGCCTACAACAAGGCAAAGGGCGTTCCGACCACCGATGAAGAGGGCGCTGGCGCTGGCTTCGATGTCAGCTTCTAGTTGAGCCGTTCAGCGTAATCTGAGGATAAGTCCATTTGAGGAAGGGCGTTCGGCTCGTGTGAGTCGAGCGTCCTTTCCTATAGACGAGAAGGTCATGGCGATGTTTAATCAAAAAAACAAGGTGACACGCGCGGACTATGAGCAGTGGCGTGCCGGACAGGATGAGACGGCGGGTCGCATCGCGTCCGACCCCGATAGGCTTTTGTTCCATGTGGAGCCTGAGCTTGGCTGGCTCAACGACCCCAACGGTTTGGTGCAGATTGGTGATACATATCACATCTATCATCAATACGATCCGTTCGACGCTGCACATGGCGGTCCAGTGCTTTGGAACCATCTGACGACAAAGGATTTTGTGACGTACGAAAATCACGGCCCCGTGTTGTTCCCCGATTCCGATTTGGATTCGAGTGGAGCGTATTCTGGTTCTGCCTTTGTACGTGATGGCAAGATTCACTACTTCTATACCGGCAACGTTAAGCATTTTGACCGCGATGATTACGACTACGTGTTGACGGGCCGTGAGCAAAACCAGATTCATATGGTTGCCGAGAATCCCGACGAATTGGGCGAGAAGCGCATAGCTATTGGGCCGGTCGATTACCCCGACGATATCGGTACGCACGTGCGCGACCCCAAGATCCTTGAACACGACAGTATCTACTACATGGTTCTCGGCGCTCGTACGAAAGACGACCGCGGCTGCGTGCTTGTCTATACCTCGCGTGATCTAGAGGACTGGGGCTATGCGACGCGCATTGAGCTGGGCGAGAAGTTTGGCTTTATGTGGGAGTGTCCTGATCTGTTTGAGCTCGATGGCGAGCTTATTCTCGTTTGCTGTCCGCAGGGCGTGCCCGCCGATGGCTGGCGTTACCGCAATCCGCATCAGTGCGTGTGGTTCTCCATCGAGGCCGATTGGGGGGCGCCGAGCTTTAAGATCGTCGGCCAGGGCATGCCTCCGATGGTTGATGCCGGTTTTGATTTCTATGCCCCGCAGTCCTTTGAGGATGCTGCGGGTCGACGTTTGATGATCGGATGGTCGGGTTGTCCCGATGCGACGGCAGAAAGCCCGACGGTGGCACGCGGGTGGCAGTGCGCGTTGACGGTGCCGCGAGAGCTGAGCATGCGCGATGGTAAGCTCTGTCAGCAGCCGGTGCACGAGATTGAGAGGATGCGCGGCGACTGCGTTCGCGCGACAGGCGGTGAAACCGTTGAGGAGCCGGGCCGCCTGTTTGACCTTGTGGTTTCCTGTGAGGGCGCCAAGATGGTCGAGCTCGAGATCCGCAAGGGTGTCTTTGTGCGTTATACGGACGGGATGCTTACCCTCGATATGGGTGACGAAGGCTATGGGCGCGACCAGAGGTCGATCGAGCTCAGCGAGCTTCGCGACCTGCGCGTGCTTTCGGACACTACGATGGTCGAGATTTTTGCAAATGGCGGCGAGGCAGTACTTACGAGCCGTACCTATTCGCCGGCGGTTCCGGCGATGGAGCTGCACGCCGAGGGTGCGGTATCGATGAATTTCTACCGCCTCGTGCATTAACCGTGCATGGAGTACGATTGGACTTGCTGGGCGGAATGTGTCGCAGTTACCGCGGCCAGCTACCGTTTATCGCGTATAGCGACCGTTTGCGGAATAAGTAACACTCCTTAATAAACCGTGTAGAATCTCAGGATGCACGGAGTTTTCCAGGGAGACGCTGTCCTTTGTTGTGTGCAAGGGACGGCGTCTCTTTGGCGCTTGGACGCCGTTGCGCAACAGTGCGGTGGCGCGTGCCATGTATTGAAAAACCAACGTTGAGATGGGTCGTGATAATAATGGGCAAGTACGTAATCGTGGTTGAGTCTGGTTCGGATGTGACGCCGGAGCTTTGCGAACGCTACGGCATCGTGCGCGTGCCCATGCATGTCACGATTGGTGACGAGACCGTCGAGGACGGCTCGATCGATCCGCTCGAGATTTATTCGCGCTGCAACGAGTTTGGCGTGATGCCCAAGACCAGTGGCTGTGCGCCTGCGGATTTCGCTCACGTGTATGACCGCATTCATGCCGAGCAGCCCGACGCGACTATTCTGCATCTCGCGTATTCCGAGGCCACGACCTGCTCGCATCAATCATCGAAGATCGCCGCCAAGGGTCGCGACTACGTTTACTCCATGGACACGCGTTTTGTCTCGGTGGGCCAGTCGCTCGTTGTCGTCGAGACCGCCAAATACATCGAGGCTCACCCCGATGCCACCGTCGACGAGATCTTTGCATTTACGAATTCCGTCATGGACCGTGTGCTGCTGGGCTTTGTTCCTACCGACCTAGCCTTCCTTAAGGCGGGCGGTCGTCTGTCCAACGTGGCATTCCTTGGCGCCCACCTGTTCAAGATTAAGCCCTGCATTGAGGTGACGGGCGGCAAGTTCGTGGCAACC
This sequence comes from uncultured Collinsella sp., assembly GCA_902496775.1. Lineage (GTDB taxonomy): Bacteria > Actinomycetota > Coriobacteriia > Coriobacteriales > Coriobacteriaceae > Collinsella. Next base: position 4,647 of record CABVCF010000070.1, on the reverse strand, counting down.
AAGAAGTTCCGCGGCTCTATGCTCAAGTGCGCCCGCGCCTTTATTGACCACATGGTTGCGAAGGGCGAGATTGACTACTCGCACATTGGCCTGGCGTATTCGGTAGGCCTTTCCCAGGAGCTGCGCGACGACATGGAAGTCTATGCGCACGACCTGGGCTTTAAGGACGTTACCTGGACTCAGGTCGGCGGCGTCATCTCGAGCCATTGCGGCCCGACCGCCTTCGGTGCGGTGCTCACGCTTAAAGCGTAAGGCCTGGCGTCTATCGATTTCTATTGCCTCGGCGGCGGGCGGGTTGCGACAACCTTCCCGCCGCTCTTGCGTAGGGCCAAATAGAACAACCCAATTGACCGCTAAACCGTTTCGCCATCATGCATATGGGCTAGAATGACTCTGGCATTTATGTAGCTAAAACCAATGAGAGGCAAGGTAGCGGGAATGGCTGAGATGACGCTCGAGGGTGTGGACGCTCGTCCCGAGGACTCTGCGTTTGCCCTGGGCCGCGTGCATTCGATTGAGACGATGGGAACGGTCGATGGACCCGGCATCCGCTTTGTGGTGTTTGTTCAGGGCTGCCCCATGCGCTGTGCGTATTGCCACAACCCCGACACCTGGTCGGTTAACGGCGGCACAATGGTGACCGTCGAGCACCTGATGGACGAGTTCCAGAGTAACCATGAGTTTTACCGCAGCGGCGGTATTACGGTGTCCGGCGGCGAGCCGCTCCTGCAGCCTGAGTTTTTGGCCGACCTGTTCCGCGCCATGCACAACAACCCCGATGGCCGCGTGCATACCTGCTTGGATAGCTGCGGCTACGCCTTCGACCCCCAGCATCCCGAGAAGTTCGATGCCGTACTCAACGAGACTGATATGGTGCTGCTCGACATTAAACACGCCGATCCCGTCGAGCATAAAAAGCTGACCGGTTGCGATCCCGCACGCATCCTGGCGTTTGGTGATGAGCTTGCCCGTCGCAAGATTAAGGTCGTTATTCGCCATGTGGTGGTGCCGGGTATTACTGATACGGTTGAGGAGTGCGAGAAGCTCGGTCGTCTGATCGCTCCATGGCACAACGTGGTGGGCCTGGAAATGCTGCCGTATCACACGATGGGCGTCGTCAAGTATGAGCAGCTGGGGATTCCCTATAAGCTTGATGGCGTTCCACAGATGGATACCGCACGCATGCCCGAGCTGCGCAACGCCGTCATGACCGGCATGAAAAAGCGCCGCGCGGAACTCAAAAACGCCATCGGCTAGCGAGCCATTTTCAGGCACTCATTGGGGACAGACTTAAATGAGTGCCCCTGGGCACCAAGTTGATTGCCAAAGAGCCCCGTCAAGTTGCGGTGGAATAGTTTTTGTTTTTCGGCTTATGCCGCCCAAACAGGAACTATTCCACCGCAACTGCGTTTTGGACAGAGATGCGCAACAGAATCGTGCCATTTGGATAAATACGCTTGTGGTTTCTTTAAAGACACCTTAAACGCCGCTGAATATCTTTGGAAAGAAATGCCTGCTCGGTATTATGCTGCTCGTATATAAACGGTAGCAGTCAGGAGACCACGTGCGAAGCAACGCATCGCGGGACGAGTATGTGCCGCAGCATGGCAGCAGATATGAGACGAAGGGCACGCCTTCGCGTGGCCTCGCTGACGTTCGCATCCGCGTGACGAAGATTGCCGCCGTTGGGATGCTAACGTTGGCGGTTATTATCCTCGGAATTACCGCCAAAACCTACGCGTCGGAGCGAATGGCACACTCAGATGCGTCAACGGTACAGACGCAAAACAAAAAGGTCTCTGAATCTAAAGCCACCGCAAGTCAAACCCTGTCGACAGCGAGCCTTAAGACGAGGCTTTCGAAGGCGGACTTTAACGATATTCCCTCAGGCGATACCGTGCAGACCTTCTCATTGGTTGATGACCAGATCCCCGCCCTGGAGGATGAGAGCCTCGCCGCACTCCAAGATGCCCTTGATCAGGCCCAGGAATTGGGCGATGTGGGCGTGGTGTTTTACGATTTGTCGAGCGGCAAGGGCGTGACGTATAACGCCGATGTCGAGGTTTACGGCGCGAGTAGCTACAAGGCGCTCTATGCGTTGTACATCTGCGAATCTCTGGTCGAGACGGGCCAGGTCTCACTTGATGATTCCCTTGGCACCTATGGTGGCTATAACATGGGCTGGCAGACGGTGCGCGACCTAATCGAGGCCGCGGTCGTTAATTCGGACAACGATTCGTTTATTGCGTTACGCGCGGCGTTTGACCGTGTCGATTACGAGGATTGGATTGCCGCACTCGGCGTCGAAGACGAGGTCGCGCTCGATCCAATGAGCGATTTCCCAACCTACTGCGCGCGTACCTCGGCCAAGTTGTGGCGCGAGATGAGCGAGTATTTGAGCTGTGGCAGTGAGGCCTCCCAGTGGTTATCTGAACTGCTGTCATCAACATCGCGCTCATTTATCCGTGATGGGATTGCGGACGATCAGGTCTCGGTGCGCAACAAGGCAGGCTGGATCAGCGAGGACGGTTGCTATTCGACATGTAATGCCGGACTGATCGACGTCGACGGCCATAGCTATGTTATGAGCATCATGACGTCGATGCCGTGGAGCGACCAATCGAGTGAGGCCGTGGCCGCGATTGCAAAGGCGCTCTATGATGTGCGGTCCTCGTTGGCCTAGCGACTTCGTAAAAAGTGAAAGAGCCAAAATGCTGGTACCATACCGTGGATAAGCAATTTGCACGGATTTGGGGGATGGCATGGCAACCATCGCGATCATAGGCGCACTCGAAAAAGAGGTTGCGCAGATTAAAGAAGAGCTGAGTGGCGCACATGAGGCGCAGGAGGCGGGCTTGACCGTTGTGAGCGGCGAGCTTGACGGTCTGACGGTGGTCGCCACGACCGCTGGCATGGGTACCGTGAACGCCGCTGCCGCAACGCAGCATCTCATCAGCAAATACGCCCCGCAGGCCGTTGTGTTTTCAGGTATCGCGGGTGGCCTAAACCCTAAACTGCATATTAACGACGTGGTTATAGGCAAGTGCCTGCGCTATTTGGGTACCGATACGGCGCTCATCGCCGAGTCCGCGCCGGGGCTCGAGGAGTTTGTCTCGACGCCGGCGTTGGCTGATGTTGCCGCCGCCGTGCTTGCCGAGCATGGATTTGTGGATGCCTCGGCGGATGAGACTTCTGCGAAGAAGGACCCCAAGCAGTTCCTGTGTGGCACTATCGCCACGGGTGACCGCTTTGTTACGGGTGACGCCATGCGTAACGCTGCGATTGAGGCCACGCATGCCGATTGCGTCGAGATGGAGGGCGCGGCAATTGCGCACATCGCGGCCAAGAATGGTGTCGATTGCCTGGTGCTGCGCGCTATCAGCGATAATTGTGACGAGGCATATGACGCGTTTTGTGAGCGCGAGTTCGATCTGGATGAGTACGCTCGTACCGCGAGCGGCATCACGCTTGACATCGTTCGTCGTATCGCCGCCGCGTAATAGCGCGCCCGTTTTGTAAGAACCTACGACCAAGGAGTGTCCATGGCCGATTCCATTAACTACCAGCTTGCCAAGTTCGTTGCCAGCTATGGCAAGGTTTCGCAGATTCCCGAGTCCACTTGCCCCGAGGTGAGCTTCGTCGGCCGCTCCAACGTGGGCAAGTCGTCGATCATGAACAAGCTTTTTGGCCGCAAAAACCTCGTCAAGGTTTCGAGCACACCGGGCAAGACGAGCAACATCAACTTCTTTGAGGCTGACGACGTGCACTTCGTCGACCTGCCGGGTTATGGTTTCGCCCGTCGTTCCAAGGCCGAGCGTGACCGCTGGGCCGAGCTTATCGGCGACTTCTTCGACTCGGAGCGCAGCTTTAACCTGGTCGTGTCGCTGGTGGATATTCGTCACGACCCCAGCAAGCTCGATCATGACATGATCGACTACCTGCAGGGCAACGAGTTCAACTTTATCGTCTGCCTCACCAAGGCCGACAAGCTCAGCCGCACCCAGCAGGCCCGCCAGGCAGCAGCCATCAAAAAGCAGCTCAACGTCCCGGCCGAGAACGTGATCATCACAAGCTCCCAGACCGGTACCGGCATCGACGAACTCAAAAAGCGCATCGCCGAGGCTTGCCTCTAATCGGGCTGCAACCCCTCAAAAGCTCTCATCTATATCACCTCAGTGATAGTTGTTGGTAAACTATCACTGAGGTGATATTTTTTGGAGGTCGATATGGAGCTTTGGCACGGGTCGGAGGTTGTTGTCGAACGTCCGTCGTTGGATAAATGCAGACAATTCAATGACTATGGGCGCGGGTTTTATTGCACGCCACATGAGGAAATGGCGATGGAATGGGCATGCCGGACCGAGTCTGATGGCGTTGCCAATCGATATGAGCTTGATTTAGATGGCCTTTCGGTCTTGGATTTGGAGTCTGGGGAGTTTTCAATCCTCAATTGGCTTGCAATTCTGGCGAACAACAGAGAGTTCAATGTTTCGACGCCAGTAGCACGCGAGGGGCTTCGCTATCTACTTGATAACTGTTTAATTGATACATCTCCTTATGACGTTATTCGAGGCTATCGTGCAGACGATTCCTATTTCTCGTTTGCAAGACAGTTTGTCAACGGCATGATTTCGCTCAGGCAATTGC
>CABVCF010000069.1 GCA_902496775.1 uncultured Collinsella sp. | reverse complement strand
CCTGCCGACAAGGCTGGCAAGCCGCGTGGCGAGGAGGAGCGCGCGTCACGTCCGCGTCGTCGCCATTCCTCGGGCGCGCAGCAGAAACCCTCGATTCCTTCTGTGGCCGATCAGGTTTCGGATGGCGAAGTCAAGGTCACGCGCCGTCGCCCCGGCGATGGCGGAGGAGCTGCCGCCAAGGCTTCGCACGGCGGCGCTCGCGACGAGTGCGAACCGCGTGAGAATCGCGGTGGCGAGGGCTCGACCGACCAGGGTCAAAAGCGTCGCCGTCGCCGTCGCTCCCGCAAGCCGCGCCAGGACGGCGGCGAAGGCTCGACCCGCACCTCGTCCGCACCGCAACCGCCTACCGGCGAATAGCGCCCGTAAACGGATGCAACCTGTCTGACCCCAGCACCTCTGGGTATCATGGCTCTACACCGACAACCCTCCCTTCGCCTTCGCGTAGGGAGGGTTGTGTCATGAAGAGACATCTGAACGTATTGACTCGCTTGCAGGGCGCAGGTGTCCTACCGTTTGCGGACGAATTGCTACCGCTTGCCGAGCACGTGACATACGAGGCGCTCGAGGCGTTGTCGCCCACGCGATGCGCCGGCTGCGAGCGCTCCGGTGCGCTGATCTGCCAGGATTGTCTGGCATCGCTCGCGCTCATCGACCCGTGCCATAGCTGCATCCGATGTGGTGCCCCGTTTGGGGATTTGCTGTGCACCGAGTGCTCGGTCGAGGGCGCGTCTTCGGCAATGGCCGAGGCGCTCGATCGCTGTCTGGCGTGTGCCGTCTACGCACATCCGCTGCCGCGCATCATCAAGGCGTACAAGGATGCGGGCGAGCGCCGTCTGGCACCGTATCTGGCGGAGCTATTCTACGACACCGTCTTGCATGCCCAGGCGGCAGCCCCCGATCGCTACGGCGGTGTGCTGTCCGGTGCGGACGCGGTGGTGTTTGTGCCCGCGACTGCGGCGGCGTTTCGGCGGCGTGGATTCGACCATATGGAAGCAATTGCGCGCTCGTTTTGCGATCTTTCGGGTGTCCCGTTGCTGGACGCCCTGGTCAAATACGGTCATGGTGACCAGCGAGAGCTCGGCCGCGATGAGCGCCGGGAGCATGCCCGGGGCGTGTACGAGACGGTCGAGGATGTGCGCGGCCGCCGTCTGCTGCTCATCGATGATGTCATTACCACGGGCGCGACCATGGCAGCGGCCTCGGCGGAGCTCAAACGTGCCGGTGCCGCGGCCGTCGATGGCCTCGCTATCGCACGCGTTTGGTAGGGGTGGTTTTGTGGCAGTGAAGATAGCGCGACGCATCGAGCCGACAAGCGAGCAACTGGCGGCCTCTGTAATCCTGACTGGCGCCTCGGCGCTGCGCATGATGCGCGCCGAGCGCCGACAAATGGGTTACATCAGTTGGAGGGACCTCGCTCCCGATGAAGAGTGCCGTGTGCTGCGCGCATCGTCGCCCTCGGCCGAGGACATCTATCTTTCCGATTTGGTGAGGATCGGGGTCGTGAGTGGCGAGGTTCAAGAAGACCTGTGCCTACTGGTGGGGTCTGCAAAGCAGCGTCGCCGCATGCCTGGTGCAAGCTGGTCCGTTTGTTCTACAGGCCTGCCGGACGCTTCGATTTTGGAGGTGGAACCGGGGGTGTACAGTCTATCTCCCGAGGCCCTTTGTGTTGTCGTCGCCCGCGAGGTCGGCTGCATCCAGGCATTTGCCCTGGCTCAGGAGCTGTGCTCTAAGATTTCGCTGAGTGACCGCGGGAAGTATCTGCCTCCCTACACCTCGCCCGTTACGAATAAGCTTGCAAAGGACAAGGACCAGCCAGCAGACGTGGGCTACTTTGAGGTTGAGCCGGTGCTGACGCCCAATCGTCTGGCAGATTACCTCGCGGTATGCAAGGGGAATGCGGCCAAACAACTGCAGCGTCTGTGTCCCTACTTGTCAGAAAACCTGCGCTCGCCCATGGAGTGCATCATGCTCGCTCTGTTTTCGCTTCCGTTTTCCTATGGCGGATTTGCCTGCGGTCCCTTTAAGACCGACTACAAGATTGAGTTCGATGACCGCGCGCAGACAATCTCGGGGATGTCGCACGCAGTTTGCGATGCGTATCAGGAAACAGCCCGGTTTGACCTGGAATACAACGGTGAGCTGGGCCATTCCTCCCGGAGGGGACGTATCCATGATGAAAAGCGCAACACGGGCTTGATTACTATGGGAATCGAGGTCGCGACGGTCAACAACGAAATGCTCTGTGACATGGAAGCGATGGAAGCGCTCGCATGGCGCATCCACCAGCGCATGAGTAAGCGATATCGCAACCGTGTTGACGCTCGCAGAAAGAAACAAGAGGCGCTATTTAACACGCTGCGGGCGTGTTTTGGGCTTAAACCCGCCTAACAATGCTCTGAAACAGGGGGTTGGATATATGCTCTGGCCAAAATATAGCAAATATGAGTACTGCTACAAATTCAGTAACAGCAAAATCAGGGATTTTGGGACTGGAAGATGGCGTAAATTAGAAAGTTATTAAACAAATGTGGGTAGCGCACAGAGATGTGGTGTAAGAGGCGGGGCATGCCCCGCCTCCGCCCTTTCTTGAAAGGGAGGGGACACCGCCTAGAATTCGTCGTTGGAGTAATGAAGGTGACGAATGGAAGGAAAGGCGATGCCCCAAGAAGAGAGTGTACTGCGCCTCGGCCGCGACGAGGCCCTCGAGGCGGCGAGGCTTTGGCAGGAGTGCGGCGACGCGCGCGAGTTCGCGTGCAGGGTGCTGGGCAGCGTGATGAACGCACTGATGGACTCCGAGGCCCAGCAGATGTGCGGCGCGGGCCGCAACGAGCGCAGCGACGGCAGGGAGAACAGCCGCAACGGCTACCGCCCCAGGTCGCTCAAGACCGCCGTGGGCGACGTGGAGCTCGAGATACCCAAGCTCAGGCACGGCACCTACTACCCCGAGGGCATGCTCGCGCGATGGTCGCGCGTCGACACCTCGGTGGCCGCCATCGTGCAGGAGATGTACGTGTGCGGCGTGTCCACCCGCAAGGTCGAGCGCGTGGCGTCCAAGCTGGGCATATCCTCGCTGTCGAGCTCGGAGGTCTCGAGCCTCTGCTCCGACCTCGACGCCGAGGTGGCGGAGTTCCGCCGCCGCGACCTTTCGGGCACGCCGTGCTGCTACCTGTGGCTCGACGCCACCTACATGAGCTGCAGGGTCGGCTCGTCGGTCGTCTCGCAGGGCGTCGTGACCGCGATCGGGCTGGGCGCCGACGGGCGCAAGCACTTCCTGGGCTGCGACGTGGTCGACACCGAGAGCGAGGACTCCTGGGCGGCATTCCTCGGCGGGCTGCGCGAGCGCGGGCTGGCCGGCGTTCGCCTCGTGGTCTCCGACAGCCACGCCGGGCTCGTGGCCGCCGTCTCGCGCCTGTTCCAGGGCTGCGCCTGGCAGCGCTGCGTGACGCACCTGCAGCGCAACCTCCAGAGCGCCTGCTCGGGCAGGCCCGAGGACTCCAAGGCGGCCGTCAGGGACCTCGTGCACGCCGCGGTCTACCAGGACGACCCCGACCTCGCGCGCTGCGTGTGGGCCGAGGCGGCGCCCTGGGTGGCGTCGGTGTCCGCCAGGGCCGGCGAGGTCTTCGAGCAGGCCGAGGACTCCGCGCTGGCGTTCACGGCCTTCCCCAGGGCGCACTGGGCCAAGCTCCGCACCAACAACGTCCAGGAGCGCGCCAACCGCGAGATCAAGCGCCGCTACAGGGTCGTGCAGTCCTTCCCCTCGAGGGAGTCGATGCTGCGCCTGACGTGCGCGAGCCTCATGGAGACCGAGGGGCAGTGGTCCCAGCAGCGCGTGTTCTCCGAGGCCTCGGCCGCCGAGGGCTTCGCCGAGCCCGCGGACAGGCCGGCCCCGACAGAGGGGAGGCGCCGCGCGCTCGGGCGGCGCGCCAGGGAGATAGTGGACGAGATAGTCGAGAAGCGCGGCCTCAAGAAGGAGTAACATCGGGACTTGCAGCGACGGACCTCAGGACGCTCTTACACCACGTCTGCGCGCGCCACCCAAATGTGGAATATCCTGGCATCAATCTGACGTTATAGAGCGTGAAAACAGCTTGCAGAGCCAAAAATTCCTGCCACTAATTTGATAACAGTACTCATATTTGCTATTTTTTGGCCACGCGCCCCAAGACGAGCGCGTCGGGGCTCTCCATGGGGAGCTACGGGCTCAATCAGAGCGTGTGCGGTCCGTCCTGACCTGCGAAATCTGTGCACACGATGCGAATGACGCCCTTAACCTTAAACTTTAGCTTGAACTTAGCTATAATGCGCTACGTTCCTACCAGGCTGTGGTTGCGGACGGACGAAATGCCCGTCCTAGTCCAAGACAGACGCGGTCAAAGGGATCCACGTAAGCGACCGCGTGCGCGCGGCGCGATCATGGCGCGTCCTAGATGTAAGCCGCACCGTCCGTTCTACTTTCTTTGGGGCAATACCGCCTCGCGGGCGAGCGGGTCAGTCGTGAAGGTGGCTGCGGCCTCCCGAGCAAACACCCCGGTGCGCAAGTGTGGGGTCAAATACCAGGTCAGCTGGTGGGAACAACCTGATATTCCGCGCAACGCACGGATCGTATACGACACAGAAGGCAGGGTAGTGGACATGGTGAGGGGCAGCTTGATGCACGCGGCTCGGTTAGGTGCTGGGACCGCAGCGGTCATCGCCGTTTTGGGCCTGAGCGGATGCGCGTTCAACCCGCTGTCTACGTTCACGACTCCCACGATCGACCAGATCGAGTACGAGACCGTCACGCCGGCGGTGTCGGACGACGCCCTGGTCACTCCCGGAACCCTGACGGTCGCCCTCGATACTTCCGATGCGCCGCAGGCCATGCAGGACGCCGACGGCGAGCTCACGGGGTATGCGGTTGACGCCGCCCGCGCCCTCGCAAGCCGCATGGGCCTTAAGGTCGCCTTTGTCGATGCGTCCTCGGCAGGTTCCGCGCTCGGCGACAAAAAGGCCGATATCTTTATCGGCGAGATCAACTCCACGGATGGGGACATTAGCTCGCTCGGCACCTGCCTGTACGATGCCACTTCCGTGTTCGGTAAAACTAGCGATGGTGGGTCGCTAAGCGTTTCCACCGATACCCTTAACACGTCCACCCTGGGCGTTCAGACGTCCTCGGCCTCGCAGGAGGCGCTTGCTAAGCAGAGCATCACCGCCAACCAAAAGACCTACTCCAACATCAACGAGTGCTTTGAGGCGCTCGAGTCCGGCGAGGTCGACTATGTGATCTGCGACTCCACGGCCGGCGGCTACCTTGCACGCCTGATGAGCGAGGTCTCCTATGTCGGTGCGCTCGAGGCGCCCTCGACGCTTGGTGTTGCGGGCCTCTCGTCCAATGACGAACTGTGCCGTGCCGTGAGCGATGCCCTCGACGACATCACGGTCGACGGTACGCTCGAGGCGGTCCACTCTGTCTGGTATGGCACGATGCCCTACGACCTCACCACTAAGACGGTTTCGGGCGCTAACGTGCAGCCGGGCGACTCTGAGTCCAGTGAGACCACGTCCTCCGGCAGCGAGTCCTCCGATTCCAACAATGAGACCGCATCCTCCGAGGACAAATCGTCCAGCCAGGAAGGCGCCATCACCGACGACGACATTAACAAACTCAATAGCTAGTTATTGCTAGGGGTGGTGTCTCCTATACGTTGGAAAGGACACCTCTTCACGGTTTCAACACGCACTGCCGGGCTTCCCCGATGGGGGAGCCCGGCTTTTTCATCCCAATAAAACTAGCAGGTCAAAGCCAATTTTCAGGACCAAATACAAAGCCGCCGGCCCCCTCCTATAGCGCACTTTGCCACAGAAAAGTGCGAGACTTCGGTATGCGGTATCAAGCAATCGTTATTCGGGTCTTTAGGAATCCGCGTGATTAAATGCACGGCAATGGGTACATAGCCAGTACAGTAAGTCCCCGAGGCAGATTGGAGCCACGTATGGATATCAAGGTTTCTGGACGCAAGACGACGGTAACCGATGCTCTGCGTGCGCATGTGGATGAGAAGATCGGCGAGGCGCTCAAGGTTTTCGATATCGAGCCCATGACGGTCGACGTTGTACTTCGCTATGAGAAGAACCCCTCGAACCCCAACCCGGCAATCGTCGAGGTTACGGTTCGTGCCCGCGGTTCGGTGATTCGCGTTGCCGAGCACGGTGCAGATATGTATGCCGCCATCGATCTCTCCGCCGACAAGGTCACCCGCCAGCTGCGCAAGTTCAAGACCAAGGTCGTGGACAACCGCCAGGGTGGTGCCAGCGCCGCGGATGTTGCGCCGGTCGAGCGCGTCGAGGATCTGGCCGACCTGCTGCTGCCCGAGGAAGAGGACGACCTGCTCGTCCGCGAGAAGGTTATCGACGTCACCCCGATGACTGAGGAGCAGGCGCTGGTGCAGACAGATCTGCTCGGCCACGACTTCTACGTGTTCGAGAACGCGACGACTGGCCTCATCAATGTGGTGTATCACCGTAAGAATGGTGGATATGGCATCATCAAGCCCCGCATCGAAACACTTGACGAGTAAAATACGTTAACTTGCATGAGTTAACGGTTGGCGGCCATCCCATGCGGGTGGCCGCCTTTTTACGTAAGGAGTCGCTTTGATGGACAAGGCCGCATCCGCCGGTCATTCGGACCGTTGCCGCATCGTCGTCGATACCTGCTGCGACTTTAGCCCCGAGGTCGCCGCGAACCTCGATGTCGATATCCTGGGTTTCCCCTTCATTATCGATGGCGAGGAGCGCACGGATGACATCTGGTCGAGCATCACACCCAAGGAGTTCTACGACCGCATGCGCGCCGGTGCCCGCGTGTCCACCTCGGCTGTGTCGCTCGGTCGCTATATCGAGTTCTTTACCGAGTGCGCCAAAGAGGGCACGCCCACGGTCTACCTGTGCTTTACCTCGGCGCTGTCGTCGAGCTACAACTCCGCGTGCCAGGCGGCAGATGCCGTGCGCGCCGAGTATCCCGATTTTGAGCTTTACGTGGTCGACAACGCTCTGCCCTGCGCGACCGGTGCGCTCTTGGCGCTCGAGGCCGTGCGCCAGCGTTCGGCGGGACTGACCGCCAAGCAGTTGGTCGATTGGGCAAACGAGGCAAAGACCTACGTCCACGGCTACTTTACGCTCGAGAGCTTTGACGCGCTGGCTGCCGGCGGCCGCATTCCGCCCGCGGCGGCGCAGCTCACGGCAAAGCTCGATGTCAAACCCGAGCTGTCCTACGACCTGGCCGGCTCGCTGTCGCTGATCGGCGTCAACCGCGGCCGCAAGAAGGCGCTCAAGTCCATCCTCAAGTCGTTCCGCGAGAACTACGTGCCCGATCGCACCATGCCCATCGCCATCATGACGGCCGATGCCGAAAAGGACGGCGACTGGCTCGAAGCCGCCATCCGCAAGGAGGAGGGCTGCGCCGACGTCACGATCATTCGCAGCTCCGTGGGCCCCACCATCGGCTCGCACGTGGGCCCCGGCATGGTGGCCTGCGCGTTTTGGGGTAAGAACCGCGCCGACAAGGCGTCGCTTTCCGACCGCATCGCCCGCCGCGTGCGCGGCCAGTAGGCAAGTAACGCGGCCGTAATCGATCCCAACTCACTGCCCAAACGCTGGCATCGAGTATTCAACCTGGTAACAACACCCAACCCAAAAGGAAAGGTTTCATGGCAAACAAGCTCTCCGTCGCATTTATCGGCACCGGAATCATGGGTGCCCCCATCGCCGGTCACATCCTGGATGCCGGCTATCCCGTCACGGTCAACAACCGCACCAAGTCCAAGGCTGTCGCGCTTATCGAGCGCGGTGCCGCCTGGGCCGATACGCCGGCCGATGCCGTGGCTAACGCCGATGTCGTCTTTACCATGGTGGGCTATCCCTCCGAGGTCGAGGAGCTCTACCTGGCGGGCGACGGCCTGCTCGCGTGCACTAAGCCCGGCGCGGTCCTGATTGACCTCACCACGAGCTCGCCCGAGCTGGCGCGCGACATTGCCGAGGCCGCCCAGGTTTCCGGCCGCATGGCGTTTGACTGCCCCGTCACCGGCGGCGAGTCGGGTGCTATCGCCGGCACGCTTACGGCTATCGTGGGCGCTACCGAGAACGATATCGCGCCGGTCCGCGACATCCTTGCCACCTTTGCGGCAACCATCTGCTGCTTCGACGGTGCCGGCAAGGGCCAGGCTGCCAAGCTCGCCAACCAGGTGTCGCTGGGCGCCTGCATGGTCGGCATGGCAGACGCCATGGCATTTGCCGAGCTGAGCGGCCTTGACCTGGAGAAGACCCGCCAGATGATCCTGGGCGGTACCGGCAAGTCCGGTGCCATGGAGAGCCTGGCTCCCAAGGCGCTCGACGGCGACTACAAGCCCGGCTTTATGGTCGAGCACTTTATTAAGGACCTGCGCCTGGCGCTCGCCTATGCCGATGACCGCGAGCTCGCGCTGCCCGGCGCCGACGTGGCCTTTACGCTCTACGACATGCTCGACGCCATCGGTGGCGCCAAGCTGGGCACCCAGGCCATCACGGTCCTCTACAAGGAGGAGGCCGACGCCATCGCCGCCGGTCTGGACTGGTCGCAGTATCGTCCTGAGGAGCATGGCGCTCACGAGGACGGCTGCGGTTGCGGCGCGCACGGCGACGGCCATGAGTGCTGCTGCGGCCACCATCACGGGGAGTAGCGCCCATGAGCTGGACGTTCGTGGTACTAGCGCTGGTGCTCTTTCTCTTTGCGATCTACATTGGCTTTTTGTGCGGCCAGTGGGCGTGCGAAAAGCGCGTGATCACCAAGCGCGACTACTGGATTGCCAATTTTGCAGGAGCGGCGGCAGTCGTCCTACTGACCTGGGTGTTCTCGCTGTTCCCGCTGGTGCAGTTTGCGCCGATCGGCTGGCTCGGCGGCTTTATCGCCGGCCTTAAGATGAGCTTTGGCGAGTCCGTCGGTCCGTGGCGCAAGCACGACGAGGTCTTTAACGTCAACAAGGCTCATCGCGCCGCCGCCGACGCGGGCGACGCTGAGGAACGCCGCCGTGCGCGTCGCAATGGCGCGGCCGACCGACAGCTCATCTCGGTCACCGATGACAGCAAGGGTGCTGGCAAGCACGCTAAGAAATAGTAAGAAGAGGTAACTATGGCAGAAAACAAAGATGAACAGCTCACCGACGAGGAGCTGGCACAGCTTCAGCTGGCAGAGGAGAACGAGAACGCCGTCGACCGTCTGGTCAAGGAGCTCGGCTGCCCCACGCGCCGCATCCGCCAGTTTGCCGCCCGCGTGCTGCACCTGCTTGCCGAGCGCGATCCGCAGCGCGTCGTGCCCTGCGTGCCCGCGCTGATCGAGGCGCTCGACCGCCCCGAGGCGCAGACCCGCTGGGAGGCCCTCGATGCCCTGACGGCGCTCGCTACCACCTGCCCCGAGCAGCTGGGCGATGCCTTTGAGGGCGCCGAGACCGCGCTGTTCGACGAGATTTCCTCCACGCTGCGCTATGCCGCCTTCCGCCTGCTGTGCGTGTGGGGCGCCACGAGCGTCGAGCGTTCGCGCGAGGCTTGGCCCATCCTGGACGAGGCCATCCAGTGCTACCACGGCGACCTTGAGTATCGCGACATGCTCGGTTGCCTGTACGAGTTTGGCCAGGGCGAGATTGACGCCGAGGTTGCCGAGAAGCTTGCGCTGCGCCTTAAGTTCGATGCCGAGAACGGTAAGGGCAGCTATCTCAAGGCCCGTTCGAGCGAGATTTGCGAAATGCTTGTTAAACGTTTTGGCCTGGATCTCTCCAAAAAGAAGAAGCGTGCTAGCGTTAAAAAATCTGACGACGCCGAAGACGAGGAGTAACAGATTATGGCGCACGATGTAGTCCTGATTCCCGGTGACGGTATCGGTCCCGAGATTACGCAGGCCATGCGCCGCGTGGTCGAGGCCACCGGTGTCCAGATCAACTGGAACGTCCAGGAGGCCGGTGCCGGCGTCATGGACGAGTTTGGCACGCCGCTGCCCCAGCACGTGCTCGATGCGGTCGCCGAGACCAAGGTTGCCATCAAGGGCCCCATCACCACGCCGGTCGGCACGGGTTTCCGCAGCGTTAACGTGGCCCTGCGCAAGCACTTCGACCTGTACGCCTGCGTGCGCCCCTGCCTGTCGCAGCCGGGCGACGGCTCGCGCTTCCGCGATGTCGACCTGGTTATCGTGCGCGAGAACACCGAGGACCTCTACGCCGGCATCGAGTTCGATGAGGGCACTGCCGAGGTCGAGGAGCTCTCGCAGCTCGTCGAGCGTTCGGGTCAAAAGACCTTCGCCGCCGATTCCGCGATCTCGATCAAGCCGATCTCTATCGCCAAGAGCCGCCGCATTGTGGAGTATGCCTTTGAGTATGCTCGCCGCTGCGGCCGCAAAAAGGTGACGGCCGTGCATAAGGCCAACATCATGAAGGCGACCGACGGCCTGTTCCTGCGCGTGGCGCGCGAGGTGGCCGCCAACTATCCCGATATCGAGTTCAACGACAAGATTGTCGACGCCACCTGCATGGGCCTGGTCCAGAACCCCAACGACTTCGATGTCCTGGTGCTGCCCAACCTGTACGGCGACATCGTGAGCGACCTGTGCGCCGGCCTAGTGGGCGGTCTGGGTATGGCTCCTGGCTCCAACATCGGTGCCGACTGCGCAATCTTTGAGGCAACGCACGGCTCCGCGCCCGATATCGCTGGCCAGGATATCGCTAACCCCACGGCCGAGATTCTGTCTGCGGCTATGATGCTCGATCACCTGGGCGAGAACGACGCGGCCAATCGCATTCGCGCCGCCGTTTCTACCACGCTCGACGAGGGTGAGCAGGTTACCGGCGACGTTCGTCGTGCCCAGACCGGCTCCGTTGAGGGCGCTGTGGGCACGCAGGCCTTTGCCGATGCCGTTATCGCGCACCTGGCCTAAGGCATGCAGACTGCAAACGCCTAAATAGTACTTAAGTGTTTGCGTATAACCTGAGAATCAATACGCCCGGCGCTCTGTCGGGCGTATTCTATTGCGGACTATGTTTCCTAACAAGGAGTAACTGATATGGGTCTGATTCAAAAGAAGGACGAGATCGACGGCATCCAGATCATCGAGCGCGGCGAAGGACCCGACGGTGATGAGGACGAGAAGATCGATCTGGTCGCCGGTACGTCTGCCGAGCACATTGCTGCCGGTACGACGGCCGAGGAGGAGGACGCCCGCCTGGAGGCTCAGATTGCCGCGGATGCCGCTGACAAGAATCTGATGCCCGAGGCCCAGGATGAGGACGACGATATCCTGGGTTCCGATGAAGACGATCGCGTATCCAAGCACAAGAAGACGATGATCGCCGCCTTTGTGGTTGCAGTCGTGATCGCTGCGGTGGTCGGCTTCTTTATTGGCAATGGCGGCTTTGGCGGC
>CABVCF010000068.1 GCA_902496775.1 uncultured Collinsella sp. | reverse complement strand
ATTCAAAAGGCAAGGCATGACCAAAAGGTCTATGCCTTGCCTTTTTCATGCCAACTTGTACGTCCTGGACGTCGCTCGCTGACTTATGCTCAACCTGCGGCGCTGCCATTATTGATGCAAAGGGGTCAGGTTAGTTTGCGCCAAAAAGGGGAAGTTGCGGTGGAATAGTTCCTGTTTGGCCGTCTTGAGGGGTTAAACGGGAACTATTTCACCGCAACTTATCGATGGCGTGTTTGGTTGGTGCCAGTTGATTGCTTGGGCGTTGGGGAGGGTCTGCTCCGTTATAATCGCCTAGAACATTAAATGGAAACGGGACGGGAGCCATATATGCGCCAGGGTTTCGACAACGCGAAGTATATCGAGCTGCAGGCTGCTCACATTAAGGAGCGCATCTCGCAGTTTGGTGGCAAGCTCTATTTGGAGTTTGGCGGTAAGCTGTTCGATGACTATCATGCGAGCCGCGTGCTGCCGGGTTTTGAACCGGACAGCAAGTTCCGCATGCTCAAGAGCATCGCCGACGATGTCGAGGTTATCATCGCGATCAACGCGAACCACATCGAGAAAAACAAGGCTCGTGGTGACCTCGGTATTACCTATGACGAGGATGTGCTGCGCCTGGTTGACCTGTTCCGCGGCAACGGCTTTGCCGTCGCGGCTGTGGTCATCACCCAGTACGCCGGCCAGCCTGCTGCCGATGTGTTCCGCAACCGCCTGAACGCGCTCGGTATTCCCGCCAAGCTGCACTATCCCATCGAGGGGTATCCGCACGATGTCGATCTGATCGTGTCCGACGATGGCTACGGCAAGAACGAGTTTGTCGAGACCACCCGACCGCTCGTCGTGGTCACTGCCCCCGGTCCTGGCTCGGGCAAGCTCGCCACCTGCCTGTCTCAGCTCTATCACGAGCACAAGCACGGCACGGCCGCCGGCTATGCCAAGTTCGAGACCTTCCCTGTCTGGAATCTTCCTCTGACGCATCCGGTCAACATTGCCTACGAGGCCGCCACGGCAGACCTCGATGACGCCAACATCATCGACTCCTTCCACCTTGAGGCCTACAACAAGACCACGGTCAACTACAACCGCGACGTCGAGGCCTTCCCGGTAGTCCGTGCCCTGATGGAAAAGATCCTGGGCAAGAGCCCCTACCAGAGCCCTACGGACATGGGCGTCAATATGGTTGGCTTTGCCATCACCGATGACGATGCCTGCCGCGACGCTTCCAAGATGGAGATCGTCCGCCGCTACTTTACCGCGGTCGAAAATGTGCGCCGTACCGGCGTGGGCGATGAGCAAGTCGACCGTCTCAAGATTATTATGAAGAAAGCCGGCATCGATAAGAACTACTCACCGGCGCGCTCGGCGGCCCTCACCAGGGAGCAGCTGACGGGCGGTCCCGTGGGTGCCATGGTCATGCCCGATGGCTCCGTGGTGACCGGTAAGACCTCCACGCGCCTGGGCGCCGCAAGTTCGCTCATTATGAACGCCCTCAAGCATGTCTCGGGCGTCGACCTTGAGCTCGAGGTCATTAGCGATGAGGCGATCGAGCCCATCAGCAAGCTCAAGACGCATTTCCTGGGAAGCAAAAACCCGCGCCTCCACACCGACGAGACGCTTATGGCGCTGTCGATCACCTCGGCCACGAGTGAGACGGCCGCTCGCGTCCTTTCGGGCCTGGAGCAGCTGCGCGGTTGCGATGCCTTCTTTAGCGTGATTATCTCGCCGACGGACGAGACGGTACTGCGCAAACTGGGTATCAACGTGTGCTGCGAGCCCAAGTTTGAGCGCCGCGGTTTCTTCCATCGCTAAGTTTGAAGCACCGCGGTAATTGCATTGCATTTTGGCCGTATCGGGTTAGCGCCCGGTACGGCTTTTTGATCAATAAAGCGCCTATTTCGGCGAAAAATAGCCGTTTACCTGCCTAGAAACAATTTGAGCGGTATACAATAACTGTAACTGTTTCATCCTTAGCGGGATGCCGCATGATGGATATTACCTGCCATCGTGAGGTGTGTCGGTCGCGCACGGCGCGTTAGATGCTCGTGCTCGGTTTGAGGAGGCTGCTATGGCGGGCAAGGGTCGTGCGAGTGTCAACGATATGAAGCGTGTCGAGGTGCTGGTGTTGATGGAGATCGACCAGCAAACCGAAGACAATGGCGGGCCGTATGGTTTCTCGCGCAAAACGCTTGCCGAGCGCGTGGGGGTTTCGCCGTATCGTGCCCGCGCCGCAATCGATCGCTTGGATTCCGAAGGCATGATTGATGTCGTCTCGCGTTATAGCGACGACGGCGGTCAGCTTGCAAATGGCATTTGCCTCACCGAACGTGGCGAGTGGTATCTTGAGGGCGTCCGTACCGGCATGCTCGTTCAAGAAATGCTTGAGGACGAGGCTGCTGATCGATAGCAGCATGTAACCCTTGCCATAGCGACGCCGCCTGGGAAACTGGGCGGCGTTTTGTTTCAAGATTGAGAAATGCAATCGCATGCGAGAAAAATTGCGAACGGTCCGCGGCGCGAGTATTACAATGAAGACCCGTAAGATGTGGATAAACAACTTCTACGGGAAGCGCAGGTAACTCAATATGACCAAGCATGTGTTCGTAACCGGTGGCGTGGTTTCGTCCCTGGGCAAGGGTATCACCGCGGCCTCGCTGGGCCGTCTGCTCAAGTCGCGTGGCTACAAAGTAACGATGCAGAAAGCCGACCCGTATCTGAACGTCGACCCCGGTACCATGAGCCCCTTCCAGCATGGTGAGGTCTTCGTTACCGAGGATGGTTACGAGTCCGACCTGGACCTGGGTCATTACGAGCGCTTTATTGATGAGAACCTGACCCGCGATTCCAACTTTACGACCGGTGCCATCTACAAAAGCCTAATCGCCCGCGAGCGTCGCGGCGACTTTCTGGGCGGTACCGTGCAGGTGATTCCCCACGTCACCAATGCCATTAAGGACAAGTTCCGCCGCATCGAGGAGCAGACCGGCTCCGATGTAGTCATCACCGAGCTGGGCGGCACGATCGGCGACATCGAGTCGCAGCCGTTTGTCGAGGCCATCCGCCAGTACCGCAAGGAGGCCGGTCCCGAGAATGTCTGCTACATTCACGTGTCGCTCGTTCCCTATATCGCCGCCGCCCACGAGGTCAAGACCAAGCCCACGCAGCATTCCGTCAAGGAGCTCCGCAGCTTTGGCATCCAGCCCGATATCATCGTGCTGCGCTCCGACCACCATATCGATGACGCTATCCGCGGAAAGATCGCAAGCTTCTGCGACGTCGACACCGATTGCGTCTTTACCAACGAGGACTGCGCGAGCATTTACGATGTTCCGCAACTGCTTGCCGAGCAGGACTTTGACCTGCGCATTTGCGAGCGCCTGGGTCTGGATCCGCGTGAGCGCGACATGAGCGAGTGGAACGAGTTCCTGCGCAAACAGAATCACGCCAACCATCACGCCGACAAGGTGAAGATCGCCGTCGTGGGTAAGTACACGCAGCTGCCCGATGCGTACCTGTCGGTTATCGAGGCCCTGCACCATGCGGGCGTCTTCTACGATCGCCATGTGGACGTCCAGCTGGTCGACGGCGAGAGCCTCGACGAGCAGAATGTCTCCGAGGTTCTGGGCGACGCCTCGGGCATCCTGGTTCCCGGCGGCTTTGGCAAGCGCGCCCTGGAGGGCAAAATCCTCGCGGCCGAGTTTGCCCGTGAGCACAAGATTCCATATCTGGGCATTTGCCTGGGTATGCAGGTCGCCGTGTGCGAGTTCGCCCGCAATGTCGTTGGCCTTGCCGGTGCCAGCTCCTCCGAGTTTGATCCGGACGGTCCGTATAGCGTCATCGATCTGATGAGCTCGCAGGAGGACGTGACCGAGAAGGGCGGCACCATGCGCCTGGGCGCCTATCCGTGCAAGCTCGCCGCCGATACTCTTGCTCGCGAGGCATATGGCGAGGAACTCGTCTACGAGCGTCACCGTCACCGCTTTGAGTTCAACAACGCCTTCCGCGACCAGCTCGAGGACGCCGGTTTGGTTATCTCGGGTCTGTCGCCTGACGAGCGCTTGGTCGAGATGGTCGAGCTGCCGCGCGACGTGCATCCGTGGTATGTGGCAACCCAGGCTCATCCCGAGTTCAAGAGCCGCCCGACCAACCCGCAGCCGCTGTTCCGCGAGTTCGTGCGCGCTTCGATCGGCCAGCACGAGGGTGTCGACCGTCTGCAGGTGACGCCCATGAACCTCGCTACGGACTAAGGGTGCCGGCGAATAAGGAACATACCGAAGCTACTCCCTCGTCGCTCGCCGTGGCGGCGGGGGAGTATCTCGATTACCTCGCGGTCGAGCGGGGCTTGGCGCGCAACACGATTGTGGCCTATCGTCGTGACCTGACGACGTACTGCGCCTATCTGGAGCGGGCGGGTATTGTGTCTTTTGAAGAGGTGACCCGTCAGGTCGTGGAGGGCTTTGTCGCCGACCGTCGCGATGGGGGCTATTCGGATGCCTCGGTGGAGCGTGCGCTTGCGGCCGTGAAGGGCCTGCATGCCTTTTTGGTGCGCGATGGGGCTGTGGCCCAAAATCCAACGGCGGCGTTGCGCCTGCCTAAAAAGGCTGAGCGTTTGCCGGAGTATCTATCGGTGGAGGATGTCTCGGCGCTGCTCGATCAAGATTTCCCCGAGGGCGAGATGGGCTTGCGTGACCATGCCGTCTTGGAAGTGCTCTACGGATGCGGTTTGCGTGTGAGCGAGTTGGTGGGGCTCGATGTGGGCGATATCCATATCGACGATGGCTTTGTGCTCGTTCGTGGTAAGGGCTCGAAGGAACGCCTGTCCCCGCTGGTAGGAAGCGCGGCGCGAGCTCTGACGCTTTATGTAACTGAGGGGCGTTCTCGCTTGGCGGCCCATGCCCGCGGAACCGAGACCTCGGCGGTCTTTTTAAATAAGAACGGCCGCCGTCTGTCGCGCCAGGGCATCCATGCCATCTGTGAGCGCTACGGGCGCCAGGTGGGACTGGTGGGGCTCCATCCCCATACGCTGCGTCACTCCTTTGCCACCCATATGCTTGCGGGCGGCGCAGACCTCCGTGTGCTACAGGAGATCTTGGGACATGCCGATATATCGACCACGCAGGTCTACACGCATGTCGATCGTACGCAACTGACCGAGGTCTATTTGGCGGCGCACCCGCTGGCACATCGTTAACACATCGCTGACCTGCATATTTATAGGTATTTGGGGACGGGCTCCAGATTGCCGCGGCGTGCTTTTGCGCGCGCATGGGCAATCTGGGGCCCGTCCCATTTTTCGCCACTTGGCGTCGCGGTGGTGGGCCGCACGTGCCTTGGGTGGGGGAGTTTGGGGGCGATGTGAACGGCATGTAAGGGGACGTAAAAATCGCCTCAAGGTCAACTTGAAGGTTGAGGTTCGCGGGTGTGGTTCTACAGGTGGCATCACGCCGTTGCTGTAAACACAACATATTGTGTTTTCGAACATATGCTTGGGGTGTTTTGCGATATATGGTGGGTGGAGTGGTGGGGTGGAGTGGGGGAAGGGGTGGGGAAAGGTGTTGAAAAATGGGGCAGTTCCCCATATTATTGATGACGTCGACAGGCGGGGTGGTTCCCCGCGTACGTGCCATCTGAGTAACCGAGGGGAGGGCGCACATGGGAATGACTGGTGCATACGAGCGCAATCTCGATGCAAAAGGTCGTCTGTCCCTGCCTGCACCCCTTCGCGAGGAGCTTGGAGAGCACGTTCGCGTGTTCAAAGCCCTGGATGTCGATGCTCTGTACGTGTTCTCTGCCGAGGCCTTCGATAAGTGGGTCGAAGGACTCTTCGCGGGTCGTGAGGGCCACGAGGGTTTTAACCCGCGTGACATTAATGACCAGAAGCTCATGAGGGCGATCAACAAGCGCACCACGTCGATGGACGTGGACAGCGCCGGTCGTATCGGTCTTTCCGAGTCTCTCCGCAAGCAGGCGAACCTCGACCGCGAGGTCACGGTTGTGGGCAACTACGACCACCTTGAGGTTTGGGATCGCGCCGCGGCCGATGAGGACGATGACGATGAGGCCCTGCTGGACCTCTTCTTCTCGTAAGGGCAAGGCACGGGTAACGGATGGAGCGTGGGATCTTGACACAAGAATATCGGCATGAACCTGTCATGCTCGGCGAAGTGCTTGAGTCGCTGCGGCTAAAGAGCGGCTCCGTTGTCTGCGATTGCACCCTTGGCGGTGCCGGCCATTCGGTAAAGATGGCCGCGCAGGTGGGGGAGACGGGCCTTTTGCTCGGCGTCGATCAGGACGACATGGCCCTCGAGGCCGCTGGCGCCCGTCTGGACCGCGAGGTTCCCGGCGTTCCGCACCAGCTGCTGAAGGGCAACTTCGGCGACTTGGACGAGCTACTTTGCTCGGCCGAGGTGCCCGGGGTCGATGGCTTCCTGTTCGATTTGGGCGTTTCGTCACCGCAACTCGATATCCCTGGCAGGGGCTTTTCGTATAACGAGGACGCCCCATTGGACATGCGGATGGATCCGGGTAATAACACCTTAAATGCAGCTGAGGTCATCAACACCTATAACGAACACGACCTCGCCCGGATTCTACGCGTCTACGGCGAAGAGAAGTTCGCCTCGCAGATTGCGCGCGAGATCGTGCGCCGCCGCGAGCAAGAACCGATCGAAACCACCGGCCAATTTGTCGAGATCATCAAGGCGGGTATCCCGGCTGCCGCTCGTCGGCATGGTGGACACCCGGCCAAGAAAAGTTTCCAGGCCATTCGCATCGAGGTCAATCACGAGCTCGATGTGCTCGAACGAGGGCTTGATGCCGCCACCAGGTGGCTCAACCCGGGCGGACGTATCTGCGTCATCTCGTATCACTCGCTCGAGGACCGTATCGTAAAGAACCACTTTAAGGAGATGAGCCAGGGGTGCACGTGTCCGCCGGAGATTCCGGTGTGCGTGTGCGGCAACGTGCCGATACTCAAGGTCATCACCCGCAAACCCCTGGTTGCCCAGCCTGATGAGGTTGAGCGCAACCCTCGGGCGAGATCAGCCAAGATCCGCGTGGCGCAGCGTCTGTAGGCGCGACCGCGCGATATTGGACCTCCCGCTCGCACCATAAACGAAGCTTAAACACACTACCAACGTACTCGGGATGGGAGGCGGCATATCATGGGCTACAACACTTCAAGCGCAGCACTCGCCTATGATATGAACGCCATGCCCGCCTATCGTGAGACGCCGCAGGCTCCCGTTGCTCCCCGTGAGCAGCGCACGCCGCGCTTTGATGTCTACACGGGCGCGGGCCGTCAGGCAAACCAGGCGGTAAGCCCGGTTTTCATGAGCGTTCTTAAAACGTTTTGCATCATTGCGGCTATCTTCATGACGATCGGCGTCGCCCGCGTGGCGCTCGCCGGCGTTACGGCCCAGGTGCTTAACAGCAACGCCGAGCTTACCAACACGCTCGAAAAAGCGACCGATGAGAGCTCCGACCTGGAGGTCATGCATTCGGTCTATGGCGCCGACACGCGCATTCGCGACCTTGCGGGCGCTTATGGCATGGTGGAGCCCAGCGAGAGCGTTACACTTGACTTTTCGCAGGATGCAGCCGCGGGCGCCAACGCGACCGCGACCGCTCAGTAGCAAGACGGTAGCTGAGTATGACAAATGACTATCGCCGCGGTTCCGATGGGGGCCGCGGTTCTGGACGTCCCTCGTCGCGGGGACGTTCTGGTTATCAAGGAACGGGTCGGCAATCTTACAACGCCGGGCAGTCCCGTGGCAACGACCCGGCGTCGCGACTTCGCGGCTCGGGCGGCCCTCAAGTGCATAACACCAGGTCGCGCAAGAGTTCGTCGACCGAATGGCTCACAGGCGCGCCTCTGCCTCGCCGCAAAGCCGTCATGGGCTTCATCGGGCTTGGCTTGGGCTTGGGCGTCTTTCGCCTTGCCGACTATCAAATTGTCGAAGCCGATAAACTGCGCGAGCGTGCCGATGCGCGCCGTCTGCTTGCGCAGACCCTCTATGCTAAACGTGGCACCGTCTACGACCGCAATGGTAACGTGCTGGCGTCGTCGGTCGAATGTCGCAACATCGCCGTGAACCCGCAGCTTGTCGAGGATGTCGACAAGACGGTGTCGGCGCTGGTCAAGGCAACTGGAATCGATAAAAAGACCTGCCGCAAGCTCGTTGAGTCCGATGGCACCTGGGTGTATATCAAGCGCCAGGTGGACGAAGACGATGCTGCGGCGCTGGAGAAGAAGAACCTGCCCGGCGTGCTTTTTGAGCAGGCCATGAAGCGCGTATATCCATACGGCAATCTGGCATCGCAGGTGCTGGGTGTAGTGAATGTGGACAACGACGGCTTGACGGGTCTCGAAAAGCAATACAACAAGCTTCTGACAGGCACGAACGGTTCTCTCGTACGCGAGCGCGCGAGGGACGGCAGCTATATCGCGGGCGGTGCCTATAAAAAGGTGGCTGCGGTCGACGGCGTTGATATCGTGACGACGCTCGACGTCAATATCCAGCGTGCGGCCGAGGATGCCCTGGCAGAGGCAGTTGAGAAGACTAAGGCCAAGAACGGCTCGGCGCTGGTCACCGATCCTACGACAGGCGAGATTTTGGCAGCCTGCTCGTACCCGACCTACGACCAGACCGATCTGGAGAATGCCAAGACCGAGGATATGAATCTGCGCCTGGTCACCGACGCCTACGAGCCCGGCTCGGTCTTTAAGACGCTCGTGGCGGGCGCCGGCTTCGACTTGGGCGTCGTGCGATCGAGTACGTCGTTTGAGGTGCCGGCGAGCATCAAGGTGGGCGACGATACCGTCACCGATGCCGACAAGCGCGACTATGCCATGACCATGGATGTGCGCGAGATGATGCGCCGTTCGTCCAACGTGGGCTTTGTCCTAGTGGGGCGCAAGATCGGTGCCGACGACTTTGCCGCCTATGTGGACAAGTGGGGCATCGGTCACAGCTCGGGTGTCGATTTTCCGGGAGAGAGCCTGGGTATCGTCAAGGAGCGTGACCAGTATGACGGCGCCACGCTGGGCTCGATGAGCTTTGGACAGGCACTGTCCGTCTCGCCGATTGAGATCGCACGTGCCGTGGGCGGCATCGCCAACGGCGGCGTGATGATGACCCCGCACTTCTATAAGTCCAGCAAAGGCGACGAGAAGGACTGGGGCGAAGGCGAGCGCGCGATTTCGGAGGACGCCGCATCCCAGGTGACATCGTGCATGCAGACGGTCGTGTCCGAGGGAACGGGCGTTGGCGGCGCGGTTGACGGCTATGACGTGGCGGGTAAGACCGGTACGGCCGAACGTGCCGACGAGAACGGCGGCTACCTCAAGGAGAACTACATGTCGTCCTTTATGGGCTTTGCACCGGCACAATCGCCCAAGGTGCTGTGCTATATCACGCTCGACGGAACGCCGAGCGGCTCAGATGCCGCTGCGGTGCCGTTCCAGTCCATTATGGCCAACGCGCTCGACGTGCTGGGTATCCCGCACACGAAGTAGGGGGTTACAATCTTTGCGGCGTGGTTTGCTGTCCCATATGAGGGTGTTCACATGCCCTGCACCACGCATGTGCGGCGCTGGGATACAATACGCCGATAGCATTATTAGGTTTACAGGGGAGCTGCAATGATAGAGATCGCCGTCAACAACCTCGCGGCCGCAACAGGGGCCCGAACCGTGACGGGAGAAGCCGATCGGGTATGCCGCGGGTGCGTTATCGACTCGCGCCAGGTCGAGAAAGGGACGATTTTCGTCGCCTTTCCCGGTGAAAACGTCGACGGCAATGATTTTGCTTCCCGTGCCGTCCAGTCGGGTGCCGGCGCCGTCGTGATGACGCGTGAGCCCGAGGCCGAGCTGGTCTCGCTGGCGCAGGACAAGGGGTGCGCCATCCTGCTGACCGATGATCCCGAGGAGTTTCTGCTGCGTTTGGCGCACACGTATCGCCTGGAGCTTGGCTGCCTGGTCGTTGGCATTACCGGTTCCATCGGCAAGACGACGACCAAGGACGTGCTCGCCGCCGTGCTCGCCAAGCGCTATCGTGTCTGGGCCACCAAGGGCAATTTCAATAACCTGATCGGCATGCCGCTCACGGTGCTTTCCGCTCCGGCCGATACCGAGGTCCTGGTGCTCGAGATGGGCATGAACCATTTCCACGAGATCGAGCGCCTGTCCCAGTCCGCCAATCCCAACCTTGCCATCGTGAGCAAGATTGGTACCTCTCACATCGGCATTTTGGGCAGCCGCGAGAACATCGCCCGCGCTAAGGCCGAGATTGTTCAGGGTATGTGCGCCGCCGGCGACTTCTTGCCGCTGCTGGTTTTGGGCGGCGAGGACGACTTTACACCGTTCATTCGCGATACGTTCGCCCAGCCTGCTGGTATCGACGTGATGCTGGCCGGCGTCTCGGACGATGATGAGGTCCGCGCCCGCGACATTCGTGTTGACGACGAAGGCCGTCCGGTCTTTACGCTCGATTTTGGCCAGGGCGAGACGATCGATACCATGCTTGCCATCCCCGGCGTGCAGTCCGTCCCAAATGCCGTTAAGGCCGCCGCAGTTGCCTATCGCCTGGGCGTGACGCCCGAGCAGGTCGATGCTGCCTTTAGAGGCCTCACGATCACCGGTCACCGCCAGGAGATCAAGCGCGCCAAGAGCGGTGCCCGCGTCATCGACGATTCCTATAACGCCAGTGCCGAATCCATGGCTGCTGGCCTCGATCTGCTGTGCTCGCTTTCGTGCACGGGGTCTCGCATGGCGATCCTGGGCGAGATGGGCGAGATGGGCGATGAGGCTCCTCGCATGCATGAGCTCGTGGGCGCCTATGCCGCCGCCAAGAAGCTCGACATGCTGGCGTGCGTGGGTGGTGAGCTGGCCCAGCTTATGGCCGATGCCGCGCGCATGATGGGCATGGACGAGGACCGCATCCAGGTGTTCTCCGATTATCAGCAGGTGCTCGACCGCATGGGCGGCGCGCTTGAAAAACATGATGTTGTACTGGTCAAGGGTTCCCGCTTTGTTGAGCTCGACCGCTTTGTGGAAGGTGTGTGCTAGCCCATGTTCGGCAATCCCTCGTATCCTACGTATCAGGCCTTTTTGGGACTTGGCATCGCTGCCGCCATTGCGCTGCTGCTTATGCCGTGGTGGATCAAGCTGCTGAAGGTCGAGGGTATCGGCCAACAGGTCCGAGCCGACGGCCCCAAGCGTCATTTGGTTAAGCAGGGTACGCCGACCATGGGCGGCGTCATCATCCTTGTCTCGATCTCGCTGACCTGCCTGCTGATGGGCAAGCTCACCACCGAGCTCGTGCTCGTGCTGCTTGCCACACTGGCCACCGGCGTTCTGGGTCTCATCGACGACCTGACCTCCGTCACGCATGGTCGCTCGCTTGGCCTGACGCCTCACGCCAAGATGATCGGCCTGACCATCATCTGCGTCACTTTTACCGTGCTCGCCGTCAATTGGTGCGGCGTCGCCCCCGAGATTCGTTTTCCCGGCGGCCTGACAATTGACCTCGGTGTTC
>CABVCF010000067.1 GCA_902496775.1 uncultured Collinsella sp. | reverse complement strand
CGCCCGAGCCGTCATGATCGAAACGGGCTTTGCACCCGACTGGCTTCAATACGAGCTGACGGACCCCTTCGATTCGGCCAAACCCATACGAACGGACTTTGCCTGGGAGCGCCAGGCGCGGGAACTCACGCTGGGCGAGCTCGACGGGCTCATCAAATATACCGACCAGACCATACTGGCCGGACGCA
The DNA here is from genome assembly GCA_902496775.1 of uncultured Collinsella sp. GTDB lineage: Bacteria > Actinomycetota > Coriobacteriia > Coriobacteriales > Coriobacteriaceae > Collinsella. Next base: position 11,362 of record CABVCF010000067.1, on the reverse strand, counting down.
CCACCGCCGAGGCGCTCGTTGCCGAACGACAGCGCGAGGCTCACCTATCGCTCTACGGTCACCCTCTGCTGCGCTTTACCATGAACGAGGTCCGCTCGACAGGAATGCTCGCCAAAAAGCTGCAGACGGCAGGCATCCGGCAGACCGCTCTACCGACATGGCTCAACGAGGTGGACCTGTAGGAGCTGCTAGGCCACGCATCGCCGAATCGCATCCCCCCTATCTGGGCCGCGTTTTCCCAACGCCCACGCCAACGGAAAGCGCGTCCTAGCCTGGACGCTCAAAACGGGATGCACTTTCCGGATGGCGGGCCTGGCGGAAAGCGTGTCCCGGAATCCCGTCTCAGAGCTGGGCAGGCTTTCCGGTTGAGTCCTTCAGCGGAAACCGCATCCCAGAATAAACACTCAAGCTGGGATGCGCTTTCCAAACGACCGGTCAGCGGAAAACACATCCCATTCTGAGGCACGATTCCGGGACGCAGTTTCCGCGTGCGGCCCCGTTGGGAAAGTTCATCCCGTTCCGAGGCTGGATTCCGGGACGCAGCTTCCGCATGCGGAGGCGCTCCAAACAAAAGGCCCCGGCTCGCGATGGAGCTGGGGCCAAAGGTGCAGCATATGCAGTTGATGTTGAGCGCGAACGGCCCATCAGCAATGGCCGTCCACACTCTACCCTACCCGCGGTTGCGGACGCGACTGTAGGGCGTATCCACCATGGGCAGATCCGGACGCAGCTTGCCGTCAAACGCGCGGTAGGCGTTCTGCACGGCGGGCGCCGTGGGGATCGTTGCGATCTCGCCGATGCCCTTGCCGCCGTATGCCACGGGCAACAGCTCGTCCTTCTCCACGTAGATAGCGTGGATATCCGGAATCTCGGGCGCACGGAACAGCCCGAGCGTGCCATACCTTGCCTGGGGCACGCAGTCCTTGAGCGGCCAATCCTCGGTAAGCGCATAGCCCATACCCATAAGCACGCCGCCTTCGATCTGGCCCTGAATGGAGATGGGGTTGACCACCTTGCCGGAATCGTGCGCGGCATAGACCTCGCTCACGCGGCCGTCATCGTCCAAAATGACCACGTGCGTGGCAAAGCCGTAGCAGATGTGGCTCTTGGGATTGGGAACGTCGGCGCCCAGCTTGTCGGTCGGCTCCAGGTACACGTAGCCAAACTCGCATCCCTCGAGCGCCTTGATGGCGGCCGCGGGATCCTGAGGATGCATACCCTGGCCGGCGACGAGCTCCTGCGTGTGCAGCTGATAGGCGCGACCGTCGTCGTACTCGATCTTGACGCCGTCGCCATGCGCATTCACGGGAGCGGCGGGCGCAGACTTGCCGGCCTCGATGTCAAGCATGGCATCGCGCAGCAGGAAAGCGGCACCGCGCACGGCCTCGCCGGTCACGACCGTCTGACGCGAGCCAGACGTGGTGCCGGAGTCGGGAGCGTTCTCGGTGGAACACTCGCCGTTGGCGATGCAGCTCAGCGGCAGACCACAGGCCTCGGCAACGTCTTGCAAAAAGACGGTATTGCAGCCCTGGCCGATGTCGGACGTGGCGGCATAGACCACGGCCACGCCATTCTCGATGCGAATCTTGCAGCGGCCGGCATCGGGCAGGCCCACGCCCACGCCGGCGTTCTTCATGGCGCAGGCGATACCGGCATGTCCAGGATGCGCGTAGTAGGCATCCTTGACCTCGAGCAGCGTCTCCTTCAGCGCCGTGGAGCAGTCGGCAATCTGGCCGTTGGGCAGAACCTCGCCCGGCTCGATGGCGTTACGGTAGCGGATCTCCCACGGATCCAGGCCGACCTTCTCGGCCAGCAGGTCGATCAGGCTCTCAAGCGCAAACTCGGACTGACACACGCCAAAGCCGCGGTACGCGCCGGCGGGCGGGTTGTTGGTGTAGTAGCCAAAGCCGCGAATGTCGGTGTTCTGGTACTTGTAGGGACCGACGGCATGCGTACAGGCGCGCTCGAGCACCGGACCGCACAGCGACGCGTAGGCGCCGGTGTCAAAGTTGATCTCGCAGTCCAGACCGGTAAAGTTGCCCTCGGCGTCGCAGCCCAGCGTAAAGGTGCCGTCCATGGCATGGCGCTTGGGATGGAACGCGAGCGACTCGGCACGTGTGAGCTTGCACTTCACAGGACGCTGGAACTTATAGGCAGCGAGCGCGGCCAGGTGCTGAATGGACACGTCCTCCTTGCCGCCAAAGCCGCCACCCACGAGCATGGTCTCGACGACCACGCGCTCGGGCTCACTATCCCAGCCAAACATGTGGGCACACTCTTTGCGCGTATCGTAGGCACCCTGGTCGGTCGACTGCACCTTGACGCCGTTCTTGTACGGGAAGGCCACGGCGCACTCGGGCTCCAAGAAGGCATGCTCGGTGAAGGGCGTGGTAAAGCGCTGCGTCACGGTGAACGCGCTCTCCGCCAGCGCCTTGGCGGCGTCGCCGCGCGTCACGTGACGGCTCTGGCACACGTTGTCCTTGAGCTCCACCGTGTTGCCAAAGGCAAAGAAGCTGTCGTGCAGGCGCGGGGCGTCGGCAGCCCTGGCCTCGGCAATGTTACGCACGTGCTCCAGCGGCTCGTAATCGATCTTTACGAGCTTCTTGGCCTTCTCGAGCGTCGCCTCGTCCTCGGCAACCACCAGCACGATGGCATCGCCCACGCAGCGAGTGATATCGCCCTGGGCGATCATGACGTCCCAGTCCTGGATAAGGTGGCCGACTTGGTTGACCGGCACGTCCTCGGCGCGCAGGATGCCCACCACACCAGGCAGGGCCTCGGCCTTGGAGGTATCGATGGAGAGCACGCGGGCGCGCGGATACTTGGAGCGCACGGCGCTGGCATAGGTCAGGCCCGGCTGATCGAGCTCATCGATGTCGTCGGGATACTTGCCCTCGCCGAGCACCTTCTTGCGCACGTCAATACGGAAGGCGCGCTTGCCCACGCCGTAGTCATCGCCGCGCTCCAGATCCTCGTCGATCTGCTTTTCGCCGCGGAGCACCGCAGCGGCCAGCGCAATGCCCTCGATAATCTTTTTGTAGCCGGTGCAGCGGCAAACATTGCCGCGGATGGCGTACTTGATCTGCTCCTCGGTAGGCTCGGGATCCTCGGCGATGAGCGCTGCACCCGCCATGACCATACCGGGGATACAAAAGCCGCACTGCACGGCGCCCACGGCGCCAAAGGCGTACACAAACGCCTCGCGCACGTTCTCGGGCAGGCCCTCGACGGTCACGATGTCGCGGCCGGCGGCAAGGGCGGTGGTCAGCACGCACGCTTTGACAGCCGCACCGTCCACATGGATGGTGCAGGTGCCACAAGCACCTTCGGAGCAGCCGTCCTTGGCGGAGTGAATGTGCAGGTCGTCGCGCAGATAGCGCAGCAGCGGTTTGTTTTGGGTCGTCGTGTGCTCGACGCCGTTAACGGTAAAAGTGAATTCCTGTGCCATGGTGATTCCCCTCTACACGCCGGCGGCGATGCCGGTGCGGTCGTGGATGGCGCCATGCGGGCAGACGACGGCGCACATGCCGCACGACAGGCAGTCCGCGCCGTCGATATGGGCGCAGTTGTCCTCGATGCGAATAGCGCCGGCGGGGCACTTTTTGGCGCACATGCCGCAACCGATGCAGCTCGTGTCGCAGATCTTGCGCGCAATGGCACCTTTGTCGGTGTTGTTGCAGCGCACCAGGATGTTCTGGTAGCCGGGAACGAAGGCAATCACGCGCTGCGGGCACGCCATGCCGCACAGGCCACAGCCCGTGCACTCGGAGCGGTCCACGCGGGCGACGCCGTCGACCAGCGCGATGGCACCGTGGGGGCAGGCCGTAACGCAGGCGCCACAGCCAATGCAGCCTTCGCTGCAGCGGGCGTCGCCGCCTGCGGAAGCACAGCCGCTTCCGCAGGCAACGTAGGCCACGTTATGTTGAATGGATTTGGCCATAAGAGACTCGCCTATTTCTTAAGAAGGTACGAATAGTTGTCGCGCACAGCCCTGATGGTCAGGCGGACGGCCTCGGGAAGACCGGTGTTGACGGCATCGACCGAGACGGTGCGGACCGTGCCGGCGACGCGGACCTTAAAGTGATCCTCGTCCACGGCCAGGAAGCCCTCGTTCTCGGAGTTCTCCATGTCCTCCTCACTCCAGAACAGGGTGAGCTTGTCCTTGTAGGGACGACCCTCCTGGTAGGGGCAGAACACGGCGCAGTTGCCGCACTCGTTGCACATGCCATCGACGTGGACGACCTGATGCTTGGCCAGGCCCGGCACCTTAATGGCAACGTTGGCGCGGTTGGGGCACACGTCGCAGCAGACCTCGCATACCGAGCCGCAACCCAGGCAGCGGGTCTTGGTGCAGTTGCGCTTGTCGCGGCACAGCGACCCCTTGCGCTCGTAGCAGGTGTCCTCGCGGCCAGCCTGCTCGTTGCAATCGGCGTACTTGTTAAAGTCCACGCCGGCGATGGCACGGGCGACCTCGGCGGCGTCGGCAATAGCTTCAACCACGGTGGCAGGACCGCGACGGCAGTCGCCCGCAGCCCAGACGCCCTCGACGCCGGTGGAGGTGGCGGCAAGACGGCCGCGACGGTCGTGCTCAACGCCCGCGGCGTCGTACAGGCTGGCATCGACGCCCTCGCCCACGGCGCAGATCACCGTGGTGGCGGGAAGCTCGACGGTCTCGCCCGTGGCGACGGGGCTGCGACGGCCGCTTGCATCCGGCTCGCCGAGCTCCATAACGTCGCAGGTCAGCACGGCGCCATTGAGCGCCTTGGGCGCCAGCAGCTCGCAGAACTCAACGCCGTCGGCAAGAGCAAGATCGAGCTCTTCCTCGTCGGCGGGCATCTGCTTCTTGGTGCGGCGATACACCAGGCGCACGTTCTTCACACCAGCCAGGCGCTTGGCCACGCGGGCAGCATCCATGGCGGTGTTGCCGGCGCCAATGACCACGACGTCCTCGCCCAGCTCGAGCTTCTCGCCCTTCTTGGCGGCCTCGAGGAACTCCAGCACGTCGAGCTCGGCACCCTCGCCCAAACCTGCAGAGCCGGGCATCCAGGCACCGGTGGCCACGACTACGTCGGTAAAGCCCTGAGCCTTGAGCTCTTCGATGGACTCCACGCGAGCATTGAGCTGCACCTTGGCGCCAAAGGCCAGGCAGAGCTCTGCGTCGTGGGAGATATCGTCGCTCGCAATGCGGAACTCAGGAATCACGTGACGGACCACGCCGCCGAGCGAATCGCGGGCCTCGAAGATGGTGACGGGCACGCCGGCACGCGTCAGGAAGAACGCCGTCGCCAGACCGGCCGGACCGCCGCCGATAACGGCAACGTTGCGCTCGCCGTCGTTGGCGATGGCCTGAGCGCGCAGCTTGGGCAGCACGGCGGTCATGGCCTCGCGGGCGGCCTTGAGCTTGCTGGCGCGGATCTGGGCGCCCTCGGGCTCGTAGAACGCACGCTCGCAGGCACGGCCGCAGGGATGCGGGCAGATGGTGCCGGTAATGAACGGCAGGGCGTTGCGCTCGATGATGATGTTGAGTGCGTCCTCGTAGCGGCCCTCGTCAACAGCCGCCAAGTAGGCGGGAATATCCTGCTGGATAGGGCAGCTCGTGCGGCACGGCGTGGTAAAGCAGTCATTAAGCGGACTCTTGCCGGCGACCTTGCGGTCGGGCAGCGGGCGCAGCGGCTTCTTGTAGAGCGGATTGGCGAGCGAGTCGGTCTGGATCGCAGTCACGGCCTCGAGAGAGACGCCCGCGAACGGCTTGCCGTCCAGGTCGGTAAACTCACCGGCCATCTGGCTAAAGCGCTCGTAGCCACCGGGCTTGAGCACGTCGGTCGCCAGGGTGACGGGCCAAATGCCGGCATCGTACAGGGCGCGGATGTTGTAGACCGTGGCACCGCCGGAGTAGCTGATACGCAGCTTGCCATCGAACTGCTCGGTAATGCGACGGGCGGCCTCGATGGTCAGCGAGAACAGCGAACGGCCGGACATGTACATCTCGGTGGAAGGCAGCTCGTTCCTCGTCACGTCGACGGGGAAGGTATTGGTGAGCTTGACGCCAAACTCCAGGCCGCGCTCGGCGCACAGGGCAATCAGGCGCTCGAACATAGGCACGGCATCGGCCCACTGCAGATCCTCGCGGAAGTGCGTGTCATCGAAGACGATGTAGTCAAAGCCCAGCTCGTTCAGACGCTGGCGGGCAAACTCATAGCCCAGCAGCGTGGGGTTGCACTTAATGTAGGTGTTGAGGCCCTTCTCGGTGATCAGATAGGTCGCGATGCGCTCAATCTCCGCCGGCGGGCAGCCATGCAGGGTAGACTCGGTGATGGAGTTGGAGATGCGTGCCGGGATGGACTCGACAAACGCGGCGTCGACATGCTCAAACTTGTCCAGGTTGGCGAGCGCCCATGCGCGGCACTCGTTCCAGACGTCAGAGCCGCTGGCGTCCTTCATGCCCTCGATGTAGGCGTCGACCTTGGGGCTCTTGATGCCCTCCAGGTCATAGCCCACGGACATGTTAAAGACAAAGCCGTCCGGGCTGCCCAGGCCGTACTCGCGAGCGATGAGGTGGCAGGCGAACCATGCCTTCACGTACTCGGCAAAAGCCTGCGGAACCTCGAGCTCGGTCGACCACTCGCAGTTGTAGCACTCGTCCTGCGCCACAATGCAGGGCTTGTTCACACACTTGGAGAGCTCCTCGCCGTCCATAACCTGAACGGTCTTAAGCTCAAAGAAGCGGGAACCGGCCACGTAGGATGCCACGATGTTCTGGGCAAGCTGCGTGTTGGGGCCGGCGGCCGGGCCAAACGGAGTCTCGATGCGCTCGTCAAAAATGGGAAGCGCGCCCTCCTGGTTGGTCGTGACCATCTTGCGCACGCCAAAGACGGCGCCCTGAGTCTTGTGCTCCTCGATGATCCAGTTCATCAGCTGCGAAAACGGGATCGGCCTCATGATGTCGCTCATAATGAGCTCCTCTCTGTAACGCCCGGCGAGACCGCGCGGCGGGCGCAAATACGGTGTAGCGCTAGCACAGCGCCGGCGACCCCGCGGAGGTCGCCTATACGCGCGTCGGATGCGGCGAAACATCCGGCGCGCGTGAATCTACTTGTAATTAGTAGGCGCGATCGTTGAGCGTGCTCCAGAGCTTCTTGGACTCAGCCATGGTCCACGCGTTGATCTTGTCCTCATCGATACCGACAAACTCGCGATCCTTGTACAGGACGCGGCCGTTGATGATGGTGGTGCGGCAGTTTTTGCCCATCATGCCAAAGAGCATGTGGCCGTCGATGTTCTCCTCGCTCAGCGGCGTAAAGGGCTTGTAGTCCATGACGATGACGTCGGCGGCAGCGCCGGCCTCGAGCACACCGAGCTTGCGATCGAAATACTTGCTGGCCATCTTGGCGTTATTCTCGAACAGCATGGTCATGGCCTCGCACCAGCCCACGTTGGGCATGGCGGCGTTGTGGCGCTGAATGATCAGGAAGACCTTGAGGCTCTCGAGCATATCGTGGGTGTAGGCGTCGGTGCCCATGCACACGGGGATGCCGCGGCGGAAGAACTCGAGCACGGGGGCGCAGCCCACGGCGTTGCCCATATTGGATTCGGGGTTGTTAACCAGCCAGGTGCCGGACTCCTTGACGATATCCATCTCGGCGGGCGTCACGTGGATGCAGTGGCCGAGCATGGTGTCGGGACCGAGCAGGTCGTGCTGCAGCAGGCGCTCGACGGGGCTGATGCCGCCGCGGTTGAGGCGGGAGTCCCACACGTCGTTCATGCCCTCGCACACGTGGATGTGGAAGCCGGTCAGGCCGTTGTTGGCCTCGGCCATCTTGTCCATGGTCTCGTCCGAAAGCGTAAAGGTGGCATGTCCGCCAAACATGGCGGCGATCATGTGGTTATCGTTATCGCGACGCTCCTTGGCGGCCCACTGGGCAAATTCGGCGTTCTCGGCAATAGCCTGGTCGCACTTTTCCTGACCACGGCGGTCGGAAACCTCGTAGCACAGGCACGAACGCATGCCCAGCTCCTGAGCGGCGTCCTTAATGGTAAAGAGGCTGCCCGGGATCTCGCAGAAGCTCGCGTGGTGATCGAAGATCGTGGTGACGCCATCGCGGATGGAGTCCAAAATCGTGGCATAGGCGCTGGCTTTGGTGCCGTCGAGCGTCAGGTTGTCGTCAATCTTCCACCACTGCTGCTCAAGATTCTCCAGGAAGTTGGTGGGGTTGCAGCCCTTGATGGCAAGGCCGCGGGCCAGACCCGAGTAGATGTGGGTGTGGCAGTTGATAAGTCCGGGCATGATGAGGTTGCCCTGGGCGTCGACGTACTCGGCATTCGGGTACTTGGCCTTGAGCTCGCGCTCGGGGCCCACTTCGACGATCGTATCTCCGTCAATAGCGACCGCACCGTTGGGAATGAACGGAGTCTGAGCGTTGCGAGTAAAGACGGAACCGTTAGCGACCAGAAGCATAAATGCTCCCTTCAACATCAGAGGCGGGGTTTGACACCTCTGACATGGCGGAAGTGCGAAGCGCCGGCCTACACCGGAAACGGGCCCTCTCCCGTCAACGCTTCACCAAAGGGACAAGCCCTTTGAAGTGCGGCTTGGCGCCGCATGGCGCCGGCGGACGAGGCGATGCGTCCGCCGGCGAATAGCACCGAATTGGTTACTTCTTGCTCTCGGGCAGGACCAGATCCACAGCGGCATCCTTGGCGGCATCGATGTGCTGAGCCACGACCGGCGTCTGCGGAAGGATCAGGTTGAGCACGATGGCCATGATGGCAGTGGGGGTCACGGCGTTGGAGCCGATGACGGTGGACACCCAGGTGGGCATGCCCTCGCCGGCAAGGCAACCGCTGGCCATCCAGATACCCAGGCCAAAGACAACAGAGGTGCCGACGATGGTGGTGGTGCGCTGCGTGAGGCCCTCGCGGGTGAACATGCGCACACCGTTCATGGTGATGGTGCCAAAGACGCCGACGGTCGCGCCGCCGATGACGGGCTGCGGGATGGCGGAAAGGACGGCAGAGAGCTGCGGGAACAGGCCGGCGATGGCAAAGACGGCCGCGATGATCACAAAGACCCACTTGTTGACGACCTTGTTGGAGCAGATGATGCCCACGTTCTGGCCAAGGGCGCTGGTGGGAAGACCGCCCAGCAGGCCGCCGACCATAGAGGTGAGGCCCTGGGACACAATAGCGCCGGAGAGCTCGCGCTCGGTGGGCATACGGTCGATGGAGCCCAGGCAGGCAGCGGAGACGTCGCCGATAACCTGGATGGCGACCATGGGGAACACGACGGCGAGGGTAATGCAGACCTCGGGATCAAACTCGAGCGCGTAGGGCATGAGCTTGGGAAGAGCGAAGACCTGAGCGGTGGCGACGCTGGAGAAGTCGATCATGCCAAAGGGGATCGAAACGATCATGCCAACGATCATGCCAAAGAACACGGATCCCAGCTTGAGCGTGCCCTTGCCAAAGTTGGCGAGCGCGAAGACGACGGCGAAGGTGATAAGAGCGACGCACCATGCCTGCGGGGTGCCCCACAACGGCGTGCCCATGCCACCGGCCATGTATTTGACGGCCGTGGGATAGAGAGAGACGCCAATGGAGAAGATGACCGTACCGGTCACGACGGGCGGGAACAGCCACTTGATCTTGCTGTAGGCCAGACCAAAGAGGACCGCAACGGCACCGCCAACGATCTCGCCGCCCAGCAGCGCGCCAAAGCTAAAGCCCGAGGCGCCCATGGCCTGAAGGGCCGGCAGGAACGCGAACGAAACGCCCATGACGATGGGCAGGCCGCCGCCAATGCGACGGAAGGGAGCGAAGGCCTGAAGGGCCGTGTCGATTGCCGAAAGAATGAGCGCAACCTGAATGATGTCGGTGCTCTGCTGGCTATTAAAGCCGTAGACGCCGGCCATGATGACCGCCGGTGTAATGATGCCGGCAAACGATGCCAGTACGTGCTGAAGGGCACACGGGATCATTTCCTTAACGGGCGGCATGCCTTCGCGAGTGAACAGGGCTTCAGTGCCGTTCGTAACCGTCTCCTGGGTCATTTGACCACCAATCCTCGAAATAGTTGTTTTCGCATCTAACGCCCTATTGTGACGCAGTGCGGGGTTGAGGTTGTGCCTTCGTTGCATATCGTATTAAAGATGATTCTCATTCTCAATAATAATTTTTTGTTATCAGACTATTCTTCAGCTGAGATAACGCATTTCCGCAGGTCAGGAAAGTGTCTGGTCAAAATAACATCTTACTTTTCTTTTGGTCAACCGTTTACCGCTAAATTCCTACCGTTCGTCTGTATTACGCAATGTACCTGCGGATATACGAGATGATGAGCAGCGTGTTACCATGATAAAAAATTGTTATGAACACTTCGATAGAACCAAAAGGAGTTGCCCGTGAACGAGACCGTACGTCGCTTTTTGCCGATGGTCGATTTCCTGGAGCAGATACTCGGCAAAAACAGCGAAATCGTGCTGCACGATTTCTCGGATCCCGACCACGCCATCGTCGATATTCGCAACGGCATCGTGAGCGGCCGCAAGGTCGGCGGTCCCGCCACCGACCTGGCACTCAAGATCATGCACGACGCTAAGTATCGCGACCTGCCGTTTATTACGGGCTACGAGGGGCGCGGTGCCGGTGGCAAGACGTTGGAGTCGGCGACGTACTTTATCCGCGAGAATGACGAGATTGTCGGTATGCTCTGCGTCAACACCGACCTCTCGACCGTGCGCTCCATCAACGCCATGGCGCAGCAGCTCATGGCGTGCTTCGACGCGGCGCCGACGCACACGGAGCCCGCGTCTATCGAGGTCGAAAGTCTTTCGGAGTCTACGCAGGAGCTCATCGACCGCAGTATTGCCGAGCTGCTGAGCGCGCGCGGGCTGGATGTAGCGTCACTTGGCCAGAGCGACCGCGTGGACGTCATTCGCCACCTCAACGGCAACGGGGTATTCATGCTCAGGGGCGCCGTGGCCTGCGCCGCCACCGCGCTGGGCATCTCGGAGCCCAGCGTCTACCGCTACCTGCAAAAAGTCCGCAAGGAGGGCTAGCGAGCAAAATGGAGCGCGGGCAGTCTTTTTGGGACGGGGCTATTTTAGCTACCCTCCCTCTGCCCGCGATTTCGATGAGCCGCAAGTAAAAGCAATCCTGCATATTGGGGTAGCTAAAATAGCCCCGTCCCAAAAAGACTGCCCTTGGTGGCTCCACAAGTGACCCATCGCTTGACAAAGGACCCTGCAGCTCGCACTGCAGGGTCCTTTTGCATGTCATGTTTAGTTGTTGCCAACGCCTTAGAGAGCGGCGACGACCTCGATCTCGACCAGACCGCCAGCCGGAAGGGCGGCAACCTGGAAGGCGC
>CABVCF010000066.1 GCA_902496775.1 uncultured Collinsella sp. | reverse complement strand
GCGCGAGGCCGAGAAGCCGGCCCGTCGCCGTCGCGGCAAGTTGCTGGGCGAGCCTAAGCCGGAGGCCAAACTTCCGGGCGGCGTGGTGCAGCCCTCGTTGCCGTTTGGCGAACCGGAGCCCACGTCCGAGCCTGCAACCGAGCCGGGGCAGGAGACGCCGGCCGCCGAGCAGGCTGCTGCCGCCGAGACCGTTGCGCCCGCGCCCGAGGCTGCGCCCGAGGCCACCGAGGCCGCATCGGAGTCCAATGACCGCCTGGCCGCCATGATGCGCCGCAGCGCCCGCCGCGAGGAAGCCTACGTGCCCACCTCGCAGCTCCGCCGCTTTACCCTGCCCGATTCTGCGCCCATCATGCGCCGCGTCATGGGCTTTCTATCCGACCAGGCCCGCACACTCATCCATGCCGGCGTGTCGCGCGACCGCATCTGCATCGATCCTGGTCCGGGCTTTGGTAAGTCGGCTAACGAGGACATCGTCATCCAGCGCGAGACTGCCAAGATGGCGTCACTGGGCTATCCGCTCATGTGCGCCGTGTCGCGCAAGCGCTTTGTGGGCGCCGTCTCGGGCGTGACCGAGGCCGCCGAGCGCGATGCCGCTACGTTTGGCGTGTGCCTGGGCGCTATCCAGGCCGGTGCCAACATCGTGCGCGTGCACGACGCCGCGGGTTTTGCGCAGTTCCTGAACGGCTACTGGGCGGTTGCCAAGCCACAGCCGCGCCGCGCGTTTGTGGCCGTGGGCTCCAACCTGGGGCATCGCTGCGACAACATCCGCGCCGCACGCGAGATGATCGCCGAGATTCCACTCACCTGCGTGTCTAACTCCTCCAAGATTTACGAGAGCGAGCCTGCCTACGAGACGCGCCAGGACGCGTTTGCCAACGCCGTCATCGAGATCAAGACCGAGCTTGCGCCGCTGGTGCTGCTCGACGAGCTCATGAAGATCGAGGCTGAGCTGGGGCGCGACCGCTCCAAAAAGGCCAAGGCCAACGGTCCGCGCACCATCGACCTGGACCTGCTGTGGATGGACGGCGAGACCCACGGCGGCAAAAAGCTGCGCCTGCCGCATCCGCTGATCGGCGAACGCGACTTTGTGCTGGTGCCGCTCGAGGACCTGATGCACGACCCGGCGCGGTTCTTCCGCTACAACGGTGTCGAGGTCAAGGAGCCCGAGGACCGCGTGGGCCATATCGTGGGCGAATTGGGGCGTATGTAGATGATCGAGATGAATGCTGTTGCCGCCGGTACCGAGCTTGACGCCGCGCGTGACGCGGGCCGCGAGGGTGCGTCCGCGGGCTGGTGCGCTTGGAACGCGGGCGAGGCGTCGTTGACGTTTTCGCTGGTCGTGCGCCCGGATGTGAACATGCATGCCTTCCACGGCCTGCCGTTTGTGGCCGCGATGGGCATGATGGACGCGCTCGTGGGCACGGCTTCGACGCCGGGGTTGGGCCTTGCCGGTAAGGTGGGTATCCAGTGGCCGAGCGATATCGTGTGTGGTGCGCCTGCGTTTGAGACGTCGCTCGCGCGTGTTGCCGTGAACGGCGGTGCCGGTGCTGCGGGCATATTTGCCGCGGTGACGGTTGATATTGAGCGTGCGGCGCTGGGTGAGCTCGGTGTAGATGTGGCCGGCGAAGCGCTGGTCGAGGCGCTGGCCGCCGCCGTGCTGGCCCGCGTGGACGCCTGGGCGGTTGTTGCCAACACGCCGCAGGGCGCCGCAGGCCCGCTGGCCCCCGTGCTGGGCGAGTACTTCGACATGGTGCCGCTGCTGGGCCGCCAAGTTGCGGCGGTGTCGCCCAACGGCTTGCCGCTTGCGGTCGGTGTGTTTGCGGGCCTGGACATCTGGGGCCGCGCGACCATCAAGACCGATGCCGGCGAGCAGGAGTTTCCGCCCGAGGCCGTACGGATTCGCGGGCTGTAACGCGAGACATCCGCGTTCAAAGACAACGATGACAACAGAAGCTCTCCTCGGCTTGCACCGGGGAGAGCTTCTGTGTGACCCGAGAGAATGGCCGTGTCGGCCCTATTCCTCAAAACTGAATAATTTTCGTTTTTGAGGAACAGGATTAAGCCAGCTCGGCCTTTCGCGAGGTATATTCGCTATAGAGCCCATTCCTCAAAACTGAAAATTTTTCGTTTTTGAGGAATGGCGATAAAAGACCGCGAGGAGGCCCCAATGAAACTCATCAATAGAACGTCATATATGGACACGTTGACGAGCCTTATTGGCGTGCCGGACATCAAGGTCATCACGGGCATCCGTCGTAGCGGTAAATCAAAATTGCTCGAGGCCCTTCGCGATTACGTGGAGGCAAATCTGTCCAATTCGAATGTCATCCATATCAACTACAACCTCGATGAGTTCGAGAACCTGCTCGAGTATCACGCGCTGCTCGCCTATGTAAAAGAGCATCGAGTGTCCGGCAAACAAAACTTTCTGCTTATCGATGAAGTTCAGATGTGCGACGGTTTTGAGCGTGCGATCAACAGCCTCCACGCATCCGAGCAGTACGACATATTCATTACCGGATCGAATGCCTTTTTGCTGTCGAGCGATCTGTCGACGCTCTTTACGGGGCGTACGTTCGAGATCGAGGTTTTCCCATTCTCGTTTGAGGAGTATCGACTCTATGGCGACGAGGGCGAGGTCGACCGCGACTTCGATGAGTACGCGAGAACCGGCGGTATGTCCGGCTCTTACCCTTATCCACTGCAGGAGCAGCGCTATCAATATCTCTCCAACGTCTTTAAGACGCTCATTGTGAGAGATATCGTGCAGCGGCATAACGTGAGAAACGAATCGGCGCTGCTGCGCATTGCCGATTACATGATGGACAACGTTTCCAACATTACGTCGGCACGCAACATTACTGATGCATTAAATGCGGATGGGCTAAAGATTACGAACAAGACGGTCGGCACGTACATGGGGTACCTGTGCGATGCGTTTGCCTTCTATAAAGTTCGTCGCTACGACATTCGCGGCAAAAAATACCTTAAGAGCGGCGAGAAGTACTATCTGGCGGACCATGCGTTTAAATATGCACTTCTTGGTACACGTGATATGGATTGGGGACGCGTATACGAGAACATGGTGGCAATCGAGCTGCTGCGTCGCGGATACGAGGTATACGTCGGCGTGCTCTATAAAAAGGAAATAGACTTTGTAGCAATCAAGCGGAGCGAGAAACTCTATATTCAAGTGAGCGACGATATCGGCTCGGATAAGACATTTGAACGCGAGATTTCGCCACTGCTGAGCATTGGCGATGCGTATCCCAAGATGATTCTCGCCCGCACGCATCACGAGGCCACGGATCGCGACGGAGTGCAGATTGTGGACCTGGCGAGGTGGCTGTGCGACGAGGCCTAGCAGAAAGCCTATTCCTCAAAACTGAAAATTTTTCGATTTTGAGGAATAGGCTTGGCGAACGTTTGCGGGGGCTGTGGCATCGGGCGTGCTCGACTTAAGCCCCTGCTCTATCCCAGCTCCTGCATGCGGCGGTAGATTTCGCAGATACCCTTGATGGTGAGCTGTCCGTCGACCACGTCGAAGGCGTCGGTCGAATCGGCGACGATGCTGGCGAGGCCGCCCGTGGCGATAACGGTGGCATCCTCGCGGCCCAGCTCGCGCTTCATGCGCGCGACCAGGCCCTCAGCCATGGCGGCGGCGCCCATCACGGCGCCGACCTTGATGCACTCCTCGGTATCGCGGCCGATGGCGTGCTCGGGCGCCTCGAGCGGAACGCTGGCGAGCTTGGCGGCTCGGGCGGCGAGCGCGTCCATCGAAATGCGGATGCCCGGCGCGATCGCTCCGCCAATGTAATAGCCGTCCTCATCGATGACGTCGATATTGGTCGCGGTGCCAAAGTCCACCACGATCGCCGGCGCGCCATAGAAGGTCTCGGCAGCGACGGCGTTGGCGATGCGGTCGGCACCAACGGCCTGGGGGCGCGCCGCCCGCAGCTTGGTTACGGCGGCCGTCTGCGGCCCGATGACGATGGCGTCCGCGGCAATGCGGTCGGCCACGGCGTGCCACTCGCGCGAGAGCTGCGGCACCACGCCCGCAAAGGCGATCGCGTCGACCGCATCGAGCGAAAGGCCGTACATCTTAAAGAAACCCATCAGGCGCACATGGATCTCGTCGGCGGTATAGGAGCGGTCGGTGGGCATGCGCCACGACTGCACCAGCTCGTCTCCGTCAAACAGGCCCATGGCCGTCTGCGTGTTTCCCATATCGATAGCGAGCAGCATGTCTACTCCCGGTGTCGGCATAAAAGGACGCGCACCATTGTATACGTGCCGTCGACGGCGCTCAGCTGCGATTCGTTTACGGTGATAGGGGCTGAGGGGTTTAAATATGAAGGAATTATGCTCTACGAGATTTTCCTTGCCGTTTACCGAACTCCCGCGTAATATTCTTTCTTGCGCACATGAGGCGCCCAGACATTGCGGGGTGGAGCAGTCTGGTAGCTCGCCGGGCTCATAACCCGGAGGTCGTAGGTTCAAATCCTGCCCCCGCGACCAAGAACTTACAGCTCGTCGGCCTAGCCGGCGAGCTTTTTTGTTATTTCGGGACCGTGTTTTCGGTCCAATTCTCGGCCTCTCAAACAAAATCTCGACCTGTAACATCTAGACCCGATTTAGGCGGCTAGGTGTTACAGATCGAGATATACCGGTGGGTTGGGTCGTGTTTGTCTAAATCTGTAACACGAGGGACGGTTTTTGCCGAGTAACCGTTACAGATTGAGATTTTCTAGCAGGCGGGTTTGGTTCGTCTCGATCTGTAACAGATAGGGGCCAAAAGTGGGCCTAGCTGTTACAGATCTAGATTGTTGAGGATGGGCCGAGAGGAATGTCTCGATCTGTAACAGTAAGACCCGGTTTTGTCGCGTAACTGTTACAGATTGAGATAAACCGACGGGCCGCCCCGCCCATCCCCATCCACCTGCCGCTACTTGCTGTCCGCCGATTTCCGTTGCGCTGCTGTATTCCCATGCCATATCTTCTAGATAACTACGCGGCATCATCGCCGCCGCGCCTACAAGAGAGGAATGTCCATGACCACACCTGCATCCAAGCTGCTCCAGCCCATTACGGTTGGCCCCCTTGAGCTCAAGAACCGCATTATGTTTCCGCCGCTGACCACCGGCTACGAGGAGCGTGACGGTTCCATCGGCGAGCGCAGCCTGGCTTTTTACGAGCGCTTGGCCCGTGGCGGCGTGAGCTACATCGTCATCGGCGACGTCGCTCCCGTCATGACCGCAAGCCCCACGCCCAAGCTGGCAACCGACGCCCAAATCCCCGCGTTTAAGGCCCTGGCCGATGCCGTCCACAAGCACGGCGCCAAGGTCGCGCTGCAGCTGTTCCACCCCGAGTACGATGTGCCCGGTGTCGGCCGCATGGTCATG
Source organism: uncultured Collinsella sp. (assembly GCA_902496775.1). Lineage (GTDB taxonomy): Bacteria > Actinomycetota > Coriobacteriia > Coriobacteriales > Coriobacteriaceae > Collinsella. The sequence goes on along the minus strand of CABVCF010000066.1, from coordinate 6,233 downwards.
GGCTCCATGGCTGCCGCCAAGGCCGCGCAGGAGGCCAAGGCCGCCGGCGACGAGGAGACCTTTGCCGCCAAGATGGCCGAGTCCAACGAGATCCGCAACCAGGCCTACGCCAAGCTGCATCACGACATGCAGCACTTTGTGAACGAGGCGAGCGTAGAGCAACTCACCCAGATCAAGGAGGCCATCGCTGCCTCGGCCGCCCGTGCGCAGCAGGCCGGCATCGACGCCATCGAGGTCCACGGCGATCGTCTGGTGGGTTCGCTGTGCTCGGCCATCCTCAACCAGCGCACCGACGAGTACGGCGGCTCGTTCGAGAACCGCGTTCGCTACGCGCTGGAGGTCGTCGCTGCCATTAAGGAAGCCGCGCCGCAGCTGATGGTGGAGTACAAGCTCCCCGTGATCATGGAGAACCCCGACGGCACGCCGCGCGGCAAGGGCGGCCTGCAGCCCGACGAGGCCTGCGAGTTCGCCAAGCTGCTCGAGGGCGCGGGCATCGATATGATCCAGGTCGCACAGGCCAACCACACCGGCAACATGGGCGACACCATTCCGCCCATGGGCGCCATGCCCTACAACTGGACGCTGCCCGTGGCCGAGCGCGTCAAGGCCCTGGTCTCCGTGCCGGTGGCAACCGTGGGCCGCGTGGTTTCGGTCGAGGCCGGCGAGAAGATTCTGGAAGACGGCGTCGCCGACATCATCGCCTATGGCCGCTCGCTCATGTGCGACCCCGACATTGCGCTGAAGGCCGCCACGGGTGAGCCCATCCGCGAGTGCCTCAACTGCAACAAGGGTTGCGTCGATGCGATTCAAAACCGCAAGTACATTTCGTGCGTGCTCAATGCCGAGAACGGCGACGAGGCGACCATCGCCATCAAGCCGGGCGAGGGCGACAAGAAGATCGCCGTGGTGGGCGGCGGCATCGCCGGCCTGGAGGCCGCGCGCGTGGCGGCCAAGCGCGGCTACGACGTGACCGTCTACGAGGCGAGCGATCATCTGGGCGGCCAGATTGTGCTGGCGGCCGCGCCTCCGCGCAAGGACGAGATCATGCGCTCGGTCGAGTACTACGAGAAGATTCTGCCCGGCCTGGGCGTGAAGGTCGAGCTCAACCATGCCGCTACCGCTGAGGACCTCAACGCCGCCGACGCTGCGATTGTGGCCGTGGGTGCACACGACGTGGTCATCCCCGTTCCGGGTGCCGATTCGGAGAAGGTCGTCTCGAGCTGGGACGTGCTGGCCGGCAAGGTGGAGCTTACGGGCCGCGTCGCCGTCATTGGCGGTGGCCTGGTGGGCACCGAGACTGCCGAGTACCTGCTGCAGCACGGCTGCGAGGTGGCGATCGTGGAGATGCTCGACAAGATTGCCGCGGGCGAGTCCGAGACCATTCTGCCGCTGATTATGAGCGACTTTGCAGAGCACAACGTGGAGCAGCACGTGAAGACCCGCCTGACCGCCATTACCGACGAGGGCGTGGAGGCCATTTGCACCACCGAGGACGGCGCCGAGGAGCCGGTAAAGATCGCCTGCGATTACGTGGTGATGGCCGTGGGCTCCAAGGCCAACGCGTTTGACCTGGATGGCGTGACGGTGCCCGTGACCTGCGTGGGCGATTGCTCGGGCGAGCGCACCGCCGACATTGCGAGCGCCATTCGCACGGCGTATCACGCGGCCAACGAGTTGTAGTTGAACATCGCGGCCAGGCGGGGCGGTAGCACGGATCCGTCTCGCCCGGCTGTGTCCCGTCGGGTGTCAACCGGTGCGGGGCCTGCAAGCGCAGCAGGTCCCGTCCTTTTTGTTTTGCTCCGATGAATGGCAATGCGCGGTAATCATGAGGAGTGAGGACGTCTGCTGCCTTGCAGATCACTCAAAAATATTGGGGGAGGGGTTAATAACTATATCCTCTATACCAAAGGACATAAAGAGATGCCAATTTTGTTGACAAGCGAATGACGATTAGCTGCGAGTCGGCTACCAGCGTAAATAATCGATAAAGAAATGTCGTAATTTGGTGCCAAATGCCCAGATAACGCCGCGTCTATTTTAATTAACTGCTTTGAGCAAACAGTAAAATGCTACTATCTAACTTGCACGTAAGAAGGCAGATTAACGGCTAAGGCTAAGAAGTGGCAGGTATGTCGGAAGCAACTAGGACTCGCACGCATGCGCCCGAGGTTAGGCAGCGCGCCGTCGAGATTCTCCAAGAGGGGGTCGGTCACCGCGCCCTCGCCGCAAAGCTTGGCATTCCCCAGGCCACGGCTCGTCAGTGGGCCCGCGCGTATGCCGTGGGCGGTGCCGACGCCGTTCTCAATGCCGGTTCGCATCATCATACCTATTCGTACGACGTAAAGCTCGCTGTGGTTAAGGACCGTCTGGAAAACGGCTTGACGGTTCGCGAGGCCATGATCAAGCACAAGATTCCCAGCGAGTCTTCGGTCAAGGCTTGGTGCCGTCAGTACCGCGAGAGCGGTGAGTCCGCACTGGTCGATAAGCCGCGCGGCCGCAAGCCGCGCGTAAAAAAGGCGGAATAGCGAACGGGATGGTGCGCCCACGGGGGCGCATTTTTCTTGCCGCGCCAACTTTTTGGACCGGTGCGAGCCTGTCGGGACATCCTCCAAAGTGGCCAATAAACCGCGCGCAGTGGCCCGCGCGCCTGTCGCTGCGATAGGGGAGCGTCGCCTCTCTACTCCAATGCGGACGCGCCCTTACCCCGTACGCCTAAAACTCCCCAGTTGACCGAAAACCTGCCGCTGCTGCTCCTCAATTGAGCTATAACGTTAAACAATTGCAGCGTTTTTGCATGGGGGAGTGATGGTATGACGCTACTGTATTTCCTTACCCTGTTTCCGCTGGTACCGGCGCTGGGCATGCTGCTCGCGCGCGGTGACCGCGCCCGCGATGCGGTGGGACTCATAGGCTCCGGCATTATCATGGCGGTGACAGTTGTAGTCGCCGTCATGTTTTTTTGCACGGGTCCGCAGAGCTTTGAGATTGCCCCCGGTACCTCGCATGCGCTCTCGATCATCAGCTCCGTCATCGACGTAATTCTGTGCGCCGTCATCCTGTACAACGCGCACAAATATAAGAGCGTGCTTACCACGGTGCTCGGCATAGTCCAGCTGGTGGGCTCGCTCGTCTTTGCGGGCATGACGCTGCCTGCGGCCGAAGCCGTCACGGCGACGCCGCTCTACCTGGACTACATGAGCGTGATCATGGTCCTCGCCGTCGGCATCGTCGGCAGCCTTATCTGTATCTACGCTTTGGGCTACATGAAGGACTTCCAGGCCCATGATGAGCACGAGGCCGCGCTGCGCGGGCAGACCGCGCCCGATCGACGTCCGCAGTTCCTGGCACTTATGTTCCTGTTCCTCTCGGCCATGTTCGTCATCGTGACGAGCGACAACCTTGAGTGGCTGTTCTGCGGCTGGGAAATTACCACCGTGTGCTCGTTCCTTATGATTGGCTACACGCGCACGCCCGAGGCCATCAAGAACGCCTTTACCCAGATCATCCTCAACATGCTGGGCGGTATCGCGTTTTTGGCCGGACTCATGTATCTGCACGTTAACGGCATGCCGCTGACCATCTCGGGCATGATCGAGCTTTCCGGCGCCGGAACCGCGCAGTCCGCACTGCTGGTGATGCCGGTCATCCTGTTGTCGCTTGCCGCACTCACCAAGGCCGCACAGATGCCGTTCCACACTTGGCTGTTGGGTGCCATGGTTGCCCCCACGCCCACGAGCGCCCTGCTTCACTCGTCAACCATGGTCAAAGCCGGCGTGTTCCTGATGGTCAAGCTGAGCCCGCTCTATGCCATCTATCCCGTGACCGGCTTTATGGTCACGAGTGTGGGTGCCATCACGTTTTTGCTCGCTGCCCTCATGGCCATCTCGCAGAGCAACGCCAAACGCGTGCTCGCGTACTCCACCATTTCCAACTTGGGCCTCATCAGTGCCTGCCTGGGTGTCGGCGCGCCCGAGGCCGTATGGGCGGCCATCTTTCTGATCCTGTTCCACACGGTGGCAAAGTCGCTGCTGTTCCTGTGCGTGGGCACGGCCGAGCATCATATCGGCAGCCGCGATATCGAGGACATGGACGGCATGTTCAGCCGCATGCCGCACCTGACGCGCCTGATGATGCTGGGCATCATGGGCATGTTTGTGGCGCCGTTTGGCATGCTCGTGTCCAAGTGGGGTGCCCTGGTGGCGTTTGCGCAGACTGGCAACGTGCTCATGATCATGGTGCTTGCCTTTGGCTCGGCTGCGACGTTCTTCTTCTGGGGCAAGTGGCTTGCCAAGCTTTCGGGCGTCGACCCCACGGCTCAAAACGTTGAGGTCAATGTCCATAAGACCGAATGGATGGCCCTCAACACCATCGCCGCGCTGCTGATTCTGTGCTGTGTGGCGTTTCCGGTTATCTCGAGCGGTCTGGTGTCGCCTTACTTGGCCATGGTGTTTGGCCGCGTGCCGTACGTTATCGGCAAGGACGCCATGTATCTGATGGTGGTTATCGTGGCGTTTATTGCCGTGGTGCTGCTGACGTCGTTCCGCGTGAGCAATAAGCCGCACGTAAACGTATATCTTTCGGGTGTGGGAACCGACAATTACCGCCATTTCCGCGGCTCGATGGGACACGAGGTGAAGGCCGAAAAGCGCAATTGGTATTCGGAGGACGCCCTTGGCGAGAAGCGCATTGGCCCCGCAGGTAGCGTCGTGTGCTGCAGCATTATCTTGTTTGCGCTTCTGTGTTGCGCGTGGATTGGGCCCGAGCGGCTTGCCATGAGCGCGCCCTCGGTGCTGCGCGGCAAGTATTTTGAAGGTTCGGGCGTCGTGGGCATTTTTATTGGCACCGTGGCGTTTGCCTTGCTGGCGCCGCTTGTGGGCGGTCTGATCGACGGTCTTGACCGTAAGCTTTCGGCCCGCATGCAGGGCCGTGTGGGTCCGCGCCTGCTGCAACCGTTCTACGACGTTGCCAAGCTGCTGCGCAAGGCCCCCGCCAGCGTAAACACCATGGACGATACCTACATGGCGTGCGCGCTCATCTTTACCGTGGTGGGCGGCGGCATCTTTGTGTCGGGTTCCAACACGATGTTGTGCTCCTTTATGGTGACGCTCGCCGCGATCTTTGTGGTGCTGGCGTCCGCCTCGACGCAAAGCCCGTTTGCCCAGGTCGGCGCCGACCGCGAGCTGCTGCAGGTTATGAGTTACGAGCCCGCCGTTTTGCTGATGAGTGTGGGCCTGTATCTTGCCACCGACAGCTTCGATTCCATCGCCGTAACGGGGCAGTCGGCTCCCATCATCGTGTACAGCGCGCCCATTTTCCTCGCGCTGCTTGCGGTGCTTACCATCAAGCTGCGCAAGTCGCCGTTCGATCTTTCGTACTCGCATCACGCGCATCAGGAGATCGTCCAGGGCGTCGCCACCGAGATGAGCGGCGGCACGCTGGCCAAGATGACCCTCATGCACTGGTGTGAGACCGTGCTGTTTTTGATGTGGGTGGGCATGTTCTTTGTTTGGGACAACCCGGTGAGCTGGGTGGTCGCCCTGGTCGTGATGGCCGCGACGTATTTTGTCGAGGTGCTGATCGACAACACCTTCGCCCGTAGCACCTGGCGCAGCTGCTTTAAGCTCGGATGGGGCGTGGCGCTGGTGTTTGGCCTACTCAACCTTATGCCCATCCTCGTCGACGTGTTTATTTAGGAGGCGGCATCCATGGATCATAAAATGTCGCGCTCGCCGTGGGTTATTCATTACGACGGCTCGAGCTGCAACGGATGCGATATCGAGGTGCTGGCCTCGCTCACGCCGCTGTTCGATGCGGAGCGCTTTGGCGTGGTCAACACCGGCAACCCCAAGCATGCGGATATCTTTTTGGTGACGGGGTCGGTCAATGCCCAGAACCTGCCTGTCGTGCGCCAGATCTACAACCAGATGCTCGAGCCCAAGTGCGTGGTGGCGTGCGGCATCTGCGCGTGTTCGGGTGGCGTGTTCCGCGACGCCTACAACGTGATCGGTGGCGTGGACCGCGCGATTCCCGTGGACGTGTACGCGCCCGGGTGCGCCATTCGCCCCGAGACCGTGATCGATGCCATCGTGGAGGCGTGCGGCATCCTGGACCAGAAGGAGGCCGTGATGCGCGCCGGCGGTGACCCGCTCACCGTGGGTGGTGCCGCTACCTGGGACGGTGGCGTTGAGCTGGGCGAGGACGGGTTTGTGGCTGCGGCTGAGGCCGGCGACGCG
>CABVCF010000065.1 GCA_902496775.1 uncultured Collinsella sp. | reverse complement strand
GGAACACCTCGGCTACCTGGTGAAAGGTGTTGCTGAGCGCACCCTGAAACGTCATAAAGGCGAAGAGGGCGGGAACAATGGGCTTGAGCACGCCGATCTGCTGGGGAAAGAGCACGCCGAGCGCCACGCAAATCGGAACGATGATCTGCATATGCCCCGCGAGGAACTTTCCCAGTCCAGCCCATTGCTTCATATGCCCCGTGACTCCCTTTATCCGCGAACTTGTTTGTATGGATATGCTAGACGCTCGTATGTGTCCGTGCGGCTGAAACGCTCGATTGTTTCGAGGGCATTACCGCCATCGTTTGCCGAAACCGCGGCGCACCGCGGCGTTTTGCGTCCGTACTGCACGGTATAATAAATCCGTTCAACAGATCTGCCTGCCGAAGCGGGCATACACAGAGGACTCATCGCTATGAACCGTGAGAGGTATCGCGGCGACCTGCCCCTATCGGGGGTGGGCGCCCATGTCATCGCTTAAGACGACGCATCGCTGGGCGGTCGCTCGGCAAAATCCCGAGCTCGAAAAGGAGCTTTCGGCTGGTCTGGGCATACCCGGGCTGGTGGCGCGCATTATGGTTGCGCACGGCATTGGCTCGATTGAGGAAGGACAGCTATTTTTGACGCCTTCGCTCGATCGCGACTGGGCCGACCCACTCATTATCCCGGGCATGTCGGTCGTTGCCGACCGCGTCGAGCGTGCCATCCGCAACCACGAGCCCATTGCGGTCTTTGGCGATTTTGACGTTGACGGTATTACGTCGACCTGCCTGTTGACCGAGGCGCTGCGTACGTTTGGCGCCGATGTCACGCCATTTATTCCGCATCGCTTTGATGAGGGCTACGGTCTTTCGCGCGCGGCGCTCGACCGCGTTAACGAGCTCGCTCGCCCCCAGCTGATCGTGACCGTCGATAACGGCATTGCCGCCAAGGAAGAGGTTTCCTATCTGGAGAGCCTGGGGATCGATTTGGTGGTCACGGACCATCACGAGCCCTCCGACCAGGTGCCGCAGGGTGTGCCCCTGACCGACCCCAAGCTCGAGGACGAGGGCCCCTCGCGCGAGCTTGCCGGTGCTGGTGTGGCGCTCAAGCTGGTGCAAGTCCTGGGTGAGCGCCTGGGCAAGCCGTCGTATTGGCGTTCGCTAATCGAGGTCGCGGCGCTGGGCACCGTGTCCGACATGATGCCGCTCACGCCCGAGAACCGCGCGCTGGTTGCCGAGGGCATCCAGCAGATGCGCGTAACCGCTCGCCCGGGCTATATCGCGCTTGCCGCACTCGCCAAGGCGGACCTTTCGAGCATTACGGCGGATGGCCTGTCATTCTCGCTCATTCCCCGCTTAAACGCTGCCGGTCGCATGGCTGATCCCAAGCTGGCGCTCGACCTGCTGCTTGCCCGCGATCCCATCGAAGCAAGCGCACTGGCGGCTGAGCTCGAGGAAATCAACCGCCAGCGCCGTGAGATTGAGGCGGAGCTCACGCGCGATGCCATGGCAAAGGTCGAGGAGACCTATGACGGCGGACGCGCGATCGTCGTGGGCGGCGAAGGCTGGCACGAGGGCGTCAAGGGCATCGTGGCAAGCCGTCTGACCAACCGCTACCACGTGCCGGCGCTGCTGTTCTCGATCGAGGACGGTATCGCGCGCGGCTCTGGTCGCTCGGTGGGCAAAGTTAACCTGTTTGACGCCATCGAGCGCTGTTCCGACCTGATGATTCGTCGCGGCGGACATGCCGGTGCGGTGGGTGTGACCATCGAGGCATCCAAGCTCGATGAGTTCCGCCGTCGCCTTTCAGCCGTGTTGTCCGAGCTTCCTGCCGAGGACTTTGAGGACACCGACGAGGTTGCCGCCACGGTCGACCTTTCCGAATTGAATATCGAGACCATCGAGCAGATTTCCCGCCTTGAGCCGTTTGGCCAGGGTAATAAGGTGCCGCTGCTGGCTGCCGAGGGCGTGACGATGTGTGATCGCGCCGTGGTGGGTAAGACCGGCGAGCATATGCGCTTCGTGGCGACGGATGGCGCTGCGAGTGTGCCGGCCATCATGTTTCGTGTACCGCAGATCGACAGGCTTATCAATTGCGACAGCGCCGTCGACTTGGTGTTCGAGGCCGTTGCCGAGCATTGGCAGGGTCGTGTGAAGCCCAAGCTCATGGTCAAGGATGTTCTGGTCCGCGATAGCACGCTGCCTAGCGTCGACGATCCGGCATGCGAGCTTCGTCGTGGCGTGCAGCCGGCGGACTCCGATCTGCGCCTGGAGTCGCGCAAGCGCGAGACGCTCGCCCAGCTTTCCTATACCGAGCTCACGCGCTCGCTTATCCATAGCTTTATCGGATCGAACCAGCCGCACCGCGCTCAGGTTGAGGCGCTCGACGCCTTGGCCGATCACCAGAGTGTCTTGGCGGTTATGGGAACGGGCCGCGGCAAGTCGCTCATCTTCCATGTGCATGCCGCGCGTGAGGCGGTGCTTCGCGGACGTGCGAGCATCTTTGTCTATCCGCTGCGTGCGCTTGTTGCCGACCAGGCCTATCACCTCTCGTCGACGATGGCAGCGCTCGGTATTGGCGTTGGCGTGCTGACCGGCGAGACCGTGGAGGCCGCACGCGATGACGTGTTCGCCGGCCTAGCTTCGGGCCGCACCGGTATCGTGCTCACGACGCCCGAGTTCCTATCTATCCACCGTGACCGCTTCGCACGTTCGGGCCGCATCGGCTTTGTCGTTATCGACGAGGCGCACCACGCCGGCCTTGCCAAGAGCGGCGACCGCAGCGCCTATCTCGACATGCCCGATATCCTCAAAGCCCTGGGCGACCCGGTCGTTATGGCTGCGACGGCCACCGCGACGGCTCCGGTCGTGGCCGAGCTTGCCCGCATGCTGCCGATCACTCGCACGGTGGTCGACGAGATGGTGCGCGAGAACTTGCAGCTCGAGGATGACCGAGACCTTGCGAGCCGCGAGAACCGCCTGGTGTCAATCGTGGCGACGGGGGAGAAGACCGTCATCTACGTCAACTCGCGCGACCAGTCCGTGGCGCTTGCTAAGACGCTGCGCAAGCGGGTACCCGATTGCGCGACCCGCATCGCGTTCTATAACGCGGGGCTTGCGCGCTCCGACCGTCGCCGTGTCGAGGAAGCGTTTCGAGACGGCAGCCTCAGCTGCATCGTTTCGACCTCTGCCTTTGGTGAGGGCGTCAACCTGCCCGATATCCGCCATGTCGTGCTCTACCACATGCCGTTTGGCGCCATCGAGTTCAACCAGATGAGCGGACGCGCCGGTCGCGACGGCCGACCTGCCGTGATTCACCTGCTCTATTCGTCGCGTGACGCTCGCATTAACGAGCGCCTGCTCGACTGCTACGCGCCCGAGCGCGACGAGCTCGTCACGCTCTATCGCGCGTTGCAGACTATGTGGCGCTCCAACCGCGGCAAGACTGGAGACGACTCGTTTAGTGCGAGCGATATCGACATCGCGCAGATGTGTCTTGCCATCGATGCCCGCACGCCGGTCGACGAGCGTTCGGTGGAAAGCGGCCTGGGAATCTTCGAAGAGCTTGGTTTTTGTCGAGTTTCGGGGTTTGACGACACCCGTCGCATCGCGATGGCCGAAAACCCCGGCCGCGTGCAATTGAGTAGGTCAATTCGCTATTTGGAGGGCTTGCGCTCGCGCATGGAGTTTTCGGCTTTCCGGAGCTGGGCGCTCGATTCGTGCGCTTCTGATATGCTAGCCAAAGTTAACCGCCCGATCGTACCGCGGGCCTAGGGGAAGGGGACCTCGATGGATGCCGCAGCCCGTACCGCCCATGATTCCACCCTCCAGCCGTTTTCGGAGATGGAGCACTATGAGCATGCCGATGAGCTGCCGCCCGAGATTATGGCGGACAGCTACGACAAGCTGGAGCGTCTGTGCCTCAAATATATGAATGAGGATGACTTCTCCAAGGTGGAGCAGGCCTACTGCTTTGCTGCCGAGAAGCATTGCAACCAAAAGCGGCGCTCGGGTGAGATGTACATTAACCATCCTGTCGAGGTGGCTATCATTCTGGCAGACCTCAAGATGGACTGCGACGTGGTGTGTGCCGCGCTGCTGCACGATACCGTCGAGGACACCGAGACCTCGCTCGCCGATGTTTCCGGCCTGTTTGGCGAAACCGTTGCTGAGCTCGTCGATGGCGTGACCAAGCTCACCAACATCGAAGTCGACAGCATGGACGAGAAACAGGCCCTCACGCTGCGCAAGATGTTCCTCGCCATGTCCAAGGACATTCGTGTCATCATCGTTAAACTTGCCGACCGTCTGCACAACATGCGAACGCTGGCAGCCCTGCGCGAGGATCGTCGCCTATTTAAGGCTCGCGAGACCATGGACGTGTACGCGCCCTTGGCCGACCGCCTGGGCATGAGCTCTATTAAGTGGGAGCTCGAGGACCTGTCCTTCTTCTACCTGGAGCCCGATGCCTACCAGCGCATCGCGCGCATGGTGGCGGAGTCGCGCGAGGTCCGTGAGCGCTATCTGGCTGAGACCATCAAGACACTCACCGACGAGCTCAACCGCATTGGCCTGGAAGGCTTCCAGATCAACGGCCGTTCCAAGCACTATTGGTCCATCTACCAAAAGATGAAGCGCAAGGGCAAGGAGTTCTCCGAGATCTACGATTTGGTGGCGCTGCGCGTTATTACCCATTCGGTGCGCGATTGCTACTCCACGCTCGGCGCAGTGCATACGCTGTGGCACCCCATGCCCGGTCGCTTTAAAGACTATATCGCCATGCCCAAGGTCAATAACTACCAGTCGCTCCATACGACGGTTATCGGCCCCACGGCCCGCCCGCTCGAGATTCAGATTCGAACCTATGAGATGCATGAGCAGGCCGAGTACGGCATTGCCGCCCACTGGCTATATAAGAAGTCGGGCGGATCGTCTGCTTCCAAGACCAATGACGCTCAACGTTTGGACGACCAGATCAACTGGCTCAAGCATTCGCTCGATTGGGCGGCTTCCGACGAGATCACCGATGCCAAGGAATACCTGCACTCGCTGAAGGTCGATCTGTTCGATCAGGAGATTTTTGTCTTCACGCCCAAAGGCGAGGTCATGGCGCTTCGTGCCGGCTCCACGCCGCTCGACTTTGCCTATGCCGTTCACACCGAGGTGGGAAACCATTGCGTCGGCGCCAAAATCAACGGTGCGGTGGCTCCGCTCACGCACGAGATCAAGACGGGCGACCGCGTTGAAATCCTGACCAACAAGAGTTCCAAGCCGTCGCGTGATTGGCTCAAGATCGTTAAGACGCCTTCGGCCAAGTCAAAGATCCGCCGCTATTTTGCCGCTGCGACCAAGGACGACGACGCTGCTGCTGGTCGCGATATGCTGGCCAAGGACCTGCGTAAGCGTGGCTATGGCATTTCTACGCCGCGTTCGACGCGTGCACTCAACGCCGTGGCGGAGCAGTTTAACTTCAAGCAGCTCGAGGACCTGTTTGCCGCCGTCGGCGCCGGCAAGGTTGCCCCGCGCGCTGTGGGTAACAAGGTCGAGCAAATCTTGGACCCCAAGCCCGAGGAACAGCTCACCAAGGCCGAGGCTATCGCCGAGGTCGTGAAGCAGCCCGCTCGCGGCTCCAACCGCAAGCCGCAAAAGCGCGGCAAGAGCGCCAGTAACGGCATTATCGTCAAGGGCGAGAGCAACAGCGGCCTGCTGGTCCGTCTGGCTCATTGCTGCAACCCCGTGACGGGCGACGACATCGTCGGCTTCATCACGCGCGGTCGTGGCGTTTCGGTGCATCGCGCCAACTGCCCTAACGTCAAGGGTCTTATGGAACATCCCGAGCGCATGATCGATGTGGAGTGGGACGGCGCTGCCGACACCCTCTTCCAGGTCGAGATCGTGGTCGAGTGCCTGGACCGCATGGGTCTGCTCAAGGACGTCACCATTGCCATTGGCGATGCGGGCGGCAATATCCTTTCTGCCGCCACGTCGACCAACCGCGAGGGTATTGCGACCTTGCGCTTTATGGTCGAAATTTCGGATGCGAGCGGCCTGGATCCGCTGCTGGCTTCCATCAGCAGTGTCGATTCGGTCTACGACGCTCGCCGTCTTATGCCCGGCGAGGGCGGAGCGCAACTCAAGCGCCGTGTGTAGGTGCGAGAGCCTCTCAGCATCATAGATATTGGTTACGTTCGAGGCATCGTTTGGTGCCTCGAGCGTATTTTAGAAGGAGGGTATGCGCATGGACGATATGACTTTGGACCTGACACCCCGAGGCACGGCTTCGATTGAGGCGCTCGTCAACGGCCCGATTCAGACCAACAGCTACGCCGTGATTTCGAATGACGAGTGCTTAATCGTCGATCCGGCGTGGGAGGGCGAGCGTCTTGTGGAGCATATCCGCACCGCGCATCCCGAGGTGCGTGTACTCGGCTCTGTCTGCACGCACGGTCATGCCGACCATGTTGGCGGGGTTGCCGGGGTTCGGGCTGTCGTTGGCGACGGCGCACTATATGAGTTGTGCGCTAAGGATGTGACGGTACCTCGCGCAAATATCGAGGAGCAGCGCGCCATGTGGGGTATCGAGACGCCCGATCCGGGTGAGCCGACGCGTTTGCTTGCCGAGGGCGATACAATCGAGGTGGGCGACGTCTGCCTGCAGGTGATCGAGACGCCGGGGCATACGCCGGGCGGCATCGTCCTGTTCGCCGCGACCGAGCAGGGGAACATCGCCTTTGTGGGCGACACTCTTTTCCCGGGCAGCCACGGTCGTACCGATCTTTCCGGCGGTGACGAGGCGGCGATTATGCGCTCGCTCTCCAAACTTGCCAAGATGCTTCCGCCCGATACCGTTTGCTTGACGGGCCATGGCGATTCGACCACGATGGCGCGCGAACTTATGCAGAACCCGTTTATGCAGATGTAGGCTCGAAGCCGTCTTTCGAACCACGAAGACCGCTCAATCGTCAAGCTATTTTCCCCAGTGGGTCGATTCTGTGGGGCAAACGGTCAAAATTTGTCCAATCGGATGGTATTCGTGAACAAACGAACGTTTATGCTCGGGTATGTCGTGGTAAAATCTCAGGCGTTATCGGAGCAACCTTACAGGAGGTTTCTTTTATGCTCGTCAACGCAGCAGACATGCTCAAGAAGGCCGAGGCCGGCAAGTACGGTCTCGGTGCCTTCAACACCAACAACCTCGAGTGGACCCTGGCTATTCTCCAGGCCGCCGAGGAGGCCAAGTCTCCGCTGATCCTTCAGTGCACCGCTGGTGCCGCTAAGTGGATGGGCGGTTTCAAGGTCTGCGCCGACATGGTCAAGGCTGCCGTCGAGGCCACGGGCGTTACCGTTCCCGTCGCCCTTCACCTCGATCACGGTTCTTACGAGGACTGCTTCAAGTGCATCGAGGCCGGCTTCACGTCCATCATGTATGACGGCTCTCACGAGGAGACCTTCCAGCTTAACCTCGACCGCACCAAGGAGCTCGTTGAGCTTGCCCACTCCAAGGGCATGTCCATCGAGGCCGAGGTCGGCGGCATCGGCGGCACCGAGGACGGCGTGACCTCCAGCGGCGAGCTCGCTGATCCTGCTGAGTGCAAGCAGATTGCTGACCTGGGCGTCGACTTCCTCGCCTGCGGTATCGGCAACATCCACGGCGTGTACCCTGCCGACTGGGCTGGCCTTTCCTTCGAGCGCCTGGGCGAGATCAAGGCTCAGACCGGCGACCTGCCCCTCGTCCTGCACGGTGGCACCGGCATCCCCGAGGATCAGATCAAGAAGGCCATCTCCCTGGGTATCTCCAAGATCAACGTCAACACCGATCTGCAGCTCGTCTTTGCCAAGGGCGTTCGCGAGTACATCGAGGCTGGCAAGGATCAGCAGGGCAAGGGCTTTGACCCCCGCAAGCTCCTCAAGCCTGGTCGCGACAACATCGTTGCCCGCACCAAGGAGCTCATGGAGGAGTTTGGCTCCGTCAACAAGGCGTAAGTAGCGGTTTAACTTTCCCGTCGGAGGCCCCGTTTACCCTACGCTTTTCCCTTGCGCTCACCTGGCTTTGCCAGAAGTCGCGCAATGGGAAAAGCTTCGGGTGAACGGGGCCTCCTTCGTTAACTCGCTACAGGGTTACTGGGCTGAATTCATTTTTTGACTACCGCTCGGCGGTGTTGATGGCTCCCTTGTTGGGGCTTTCTTTTTATCTCGCTACAATGGGCTTCAAGCGTTCTAGTGACTTGGAGTTTGGTATGGCTGTTATTAATGTGCTGCCTTCGGATGGGAAGGTTGTTGACGAGGGTCCTGTTGGTTGCTCTGTTGATGTTTGCAATGATGACTTCCGTTTTCTAGATATTGGCTTGCCACCCGAGATTCTGCGTTTAAAGGACGCGGGGTATCTTTCGCAGGCTATTGAGGCCTGCGATCGTCTACTTGCCCAAAATCCCGATCCCTCGTTGGCCGCTTGCGTTCGTGCCGAGCGGTATCGCATGCTTGAGACGCCGCTTCATTTTTCGGTGTCGCGCGATCGAGCTATTGCGATGATTCGCGAGGAGTGGCCTGAGTTTACCGAGGAGCAGTTTGACGATCTGATTGACCGTAAGCGTATTGACTGGCGCTTTATCGATGGCGAGCTGTTCGTTCTCGACAACTTCCTCGATTCGCTTCGCGTATATCCCAAAGAGGTTCCCGGCATGCGTCCCGATCCTACGGACGGAATTGCACTGCGCAACGAGATGCTCAAGGAGATGGAGTCACAAAACGGATTGACTCGCGTTATTACGCTTAAGGCGTCCTTGTCTGTCCCCGGCGCTCTAGAGGGGGAGACCGTTCGCGCTTGGCTACCCGTTGCCGCCACCTGCCGCCAACAGTCTCAGGTCGAGATTCTCGACATGACGCCGGAGGGTGCTGTTGCTCCCGCGAACGCTTCGGCGCGTACCGCCTCGTGGTCTTCTTCGAGTGAGCGCTCATTCTCGGTGACTTATCGTTATCACATCGATGCCGCCTATTGCGATATCTATGGTGGCGCGCTCCCAACGCATCCCTGTATGGACGTGCCGCTGCCCGAGGACACCTCCGAGGACCGTCCGCACATCGCGTTTACGCCGTACCTGCGACAGTTGACGGAGCGTGTTATTGACGGGCTCGTCGATCCGCTCGACCGCGCTCGTGCCATCTATGATTACCTGACACAGCATATTGACTATCGCTATCAGCCACCATATCTGCTTTTGGGCTCCATCGCCGATGACTGCGCGCATTCGCTCCGCGGCGATTGCGGCGTTATGGCGCTCACGTTTATCACCATGTGCCGTATCGCGGGCGTGCCTGCCCGTTGGCAGAGCGGCCTCTACGTTGCGCCCGATTCGGTGGGGTCGCACGACTGGGCAGAGTTCTATACGCCGCAGACCGGTTGGCTCAACGCCGACGTGTCATTTGGATCTTCTGCTCGCAGGATGGGGGAGGAGTGGCGCCGCCGTCACTACTTTGGCAATCTCGACCCATGGCGTATGGTGGCCAACAATCGATTCCAGGCAGAGTTTGAGCCCTCTTTCGACGGCATGCGCGAGGACCCTTACGATAACCAGATGGGTGAGGCTTCGGTCGACGGTCGCGGATGCCGTCAGCGCGAGATGCTACGCACGGTCGAACTCATCGAAATGCTCGAAGTTCCATTTTCGGACTAATCGGTAGAAAGCTGTGATAAACTAACTCACGCATTACGTGCCCGAGTGGCGGAATTGGCAGACGCAGTGGACTCAAAATCCACCGTTGGCAACAACGTGCGAGTTCGAGTCTCGCCTCGGGCACCATACATGCAAGTGAGCGTTCAAGGGGGTTGCGGCCCCCTTTTTCGTGCCGAACTCGCGTGAGCGCGCGAAGCGTTAAGCAAACAGGCCTGCGGCCTGTTTGTAGCGGAGCGTGGCGAGGGCGCCTCGCGCCCGAAGCCCGGGGCTTCGCGAAGCGAAGGCCCTTCGAGTCTCGCCTCGGGCACCATACATGCAAGTGAGCGTTCGAGGGGGTTGCGGCCCCCTTTTTCGTGTACGTAATGTGATAACGCGCTGTACGTGTTATTATTCGCAAGGCGTTGTTCCCGCAATGCCCTAAAGAGGAACCCGAGGGTTCCCACCTTTTGGCGCCAATGAGCAGCTGACTGGTCATACAACTTAGATTCCCTTCCTCATACCGAGGATGTCTATGTGTACGACCTGGTTGCAAAGAAGCGCCGGGTTATTTTTTTATGAATGGAGGTAGGGAAAATAGCTAAGTCTGATGACACCCGCATCAACGACGAGATTACTGCATCTTCGTGCCGTTTGATTGGCGTCGATGGCTCTCAGCTCGGCCTGTTCGCCATCCGCGATGCCCAGCGTGTCGCCGACGATCAGGGTCTCGACCTGGTCGAGATCGCTCCCAACGCGGAGCCGCCGGTCTGCAAGGTCATGGACTACGGTAAGTTCAAGTACCAGCAGGCCATGAAGGCCAAGGCTGCTCGTAAGAACCAGTCCAAGGTCGAGGTCAAGGAAATGAAGTTCCGACCCAAGATCGACGTTGGCGACTACGAGACCAAGAAGGGCCACGTTCTGCGTTTCCTCAAGAAGGGCGCACGCGTTAAGATCACCATCATGTTCCGCGGCCGTGAGATGGCTCACCCGGAGCAGGGCCTTAACGTTCTCGAGCGTCTCGCCGAGGATCTCAAGCCTTACGCTACGGTCGAGTCCAAGCCTAAGATGGAAGGCCGTAACATGCTTATGCTGCTCGCCCCGATTAAGGGCGCCTTCGATGAGGATAAAGCGGCAAGCGATACCAAGTAACTAGTGTTCTGTAACCGATTAAGGAGTATTTCATGCCTAAGATGAAGTCCCACAGCGGCACCAAGAAGCGTTTCCGCAAGACTGGTACCGGCAAGCTTATGCGCGCCAAGGCTTTCAAGAGCCACATCCTGAGCAAGAAGTCCACCAAGCGTAAGCGTGGCTTCCGTCAGGAGACCGAGATCGCCGCTGCCGACCACAAGGTCATCAAGTCGCGTCTCGCCTAAGTTCGCGTTCCCGTTTTTCGTTTTACCGTCTAGGAGTTGATAGAACATGGCACGTATTAAGCGCGCTGTTGCCGCCAAGAAGAAGCGCCGTACCGTTATGCACCGTGCGAAGGGTTACTACGGTGCCGCTTCGCGTACTTACAAGCATGCTAAAGAGCAGGTCCAGCACTCCCTGCAGTATCAGTATCGTGATCGCCGCAACAAGAAGCGCGAGATTCGTTCTCTCTGGATCACCCGTATCAACGCTGCTGCTCGCCTGAACGACATCTCTTACTCTCAGTTCATGCACGGTCTGAAGGTTGCCGGCATCGAGCTCGACCGCAAGGTCCTGGCTCAGATGGCTTACGAGGACATCGAGTCCTTCAACGAGCTGGCTACCATCGCCAAGAAGGCTCTCGAGGCCTAATAGATTCTCTTGAATCGCTAGGGGAGTGTCGCGTTGTGCGCGGCGCTCCCTCTTTTTATCTGAAGCGCTGGTTTATATAGCAAAAGCGCGGGTAGATAGACACTTACAGGTGACCGATCTTTATATATCTCTTAACCGAAGGGTCATCATCTGATACGTGCAGTATTTCTGCACCAGCCTTTCTATTACTTATATAGGAAGCGATGTATTGTGTAGGACTTGTGAAGAGTGGAATTCCCGCCCCCGGCGCCCCTCCGGTCTGGCAATATATCTCCTTGCCGCGCGGCCCGGTGGAACCGGATC
>CABVCF010000064.1 GCA_902496775.1 uncultured Collinsella sp. | reverse complement strand
GGCGGGCGAAGCGGGCCCTATCCCCCGACCGAGCTCATCGCCCCGCGTTGCCGCGCGGCGATTTTCGTAGGTTCGCGCCTTGCGAAAGCCGGCTTTCAAAACGGCGCAGCGAACGAAAATGGCCCCACCCGGAGCCATTTTCGTTCGCGCGAATTGTTGATACGCGTCTCCGCTCTTATGCCTCGCGCAGCCAATCGAACGCGACACGCGCCGTGCTGTCGGACACATAGACGATACCAGCGCGCTCAAAGCCGGCCTTTATGATGGCACCCTGCATGGGCAGGTTGTCCTGATGCGTATCGATACGCAGGTGATCGGCACGCTCTTTGGCAAAGGCAAACATCGCAGCCGCGATACCGTGCGCGGTGCCGTCGGACGCCACACGGTGCAGCACAGCATACGGAGTGTCACTGCGCCATTGCCCGTCCTCAATTACGTCATAGCACTCGTCCGGGCCCGGTAAAAAGGCAAACGTCGCCACCACGCGACCGTCGACTTCGCACACATAGCTGCCACCGGCGGCAATATCGGCAGCCAGTTGCTCGGCAGAAGGCGTGCCCTCGGGCCACTGCGTGGCGTTGCCATGCGCGCGCATAAAGGCGCGGGCCGCGTCATAGATAGCCATGACAGTGGGAATGTCGGTATCGAGGGTTTTTCTGATCATCACGCGGCGACCTCACGTTTATTGGTATCACTTTGATTGAGCAATGATACCAACGTTTTGAGAAGGGCGCGAAGCAGATGGGAAGCAAAAAGCGAGCCGCCTGGTCAAAGGCAAAAAGCGAGTTTTTGGGCGCTGCCACCGGCGGCGATATGAGCGACCTGTTTGCGCGCGAGGACGAGCGCCGCGACGCCCTGGACGCCGAGCGCGATGAGGCCTGGCGCTACAAGTCGTGCGAGCGCAAAAACCGTTACGACACGCGCGCCGAGGCCGAGGCAGTTATGGCCGACTGTGAAAACCGCGGACGGCGCGGTTTGGCCTGCTACAAATGCGAATACTGCGGTGGATGGCACCTGACGTCGCACCCTTGGAAATAGGCGCCGCATCGGCACGGCATTGACGGAGTGTCAGCCATCGTACGCAAGCTACGGACGCAGCGGCACCAAAACATCGTAACGAACGGCCTTGCCCGCAAGCTGATAGCTCGGCTTAACGCCGGCAAGCAGTGGCCCCTTCACCGGTCGTTTGATAACGACCTTGCGCGGGTGCACGGCAAGCGTAGCTTCGACCAGTGTCTCCTCATCGGCGCACGGCTGTTCCAGATGATGCAAGAGTTGGAACTTCTTTTTAACCGCCGCGCTCTTGGTGCGCCCGGGAAACATGGGGTCCAGATACACCACGTCGGGAGCGGTGAGCTCGCCCTGCCCGATCAGCTCAGCTGTATGGCGAAGGCCGGCAATGCTGTCCTCGCCCGCATGTAAGCGCATGCGCGCCACGGCTGTCGCAAGCGCCGGATCATCTGCCGCGCGATCCAAGGCATCCTGGAGCAGCGCCGCGATCACGCAATCCTGCTCGTACAGATCGACGGTAAAGCCCGCAGCAGCCAGCAGTAGCGAATCTTCGCCAAAGCCTGCCGTGGCGTCAATCGCCCATGGACGCTCGATGCCTTTTACGCGCGCAGCCTTCACCAGCAGCTCTTGCTGCAAGCGACCCTGCTTGAGTCGTGAAAGCATGCGGCCAAAATCGGCACGCAGCTCCATCGTGCCGTCGGTGAGCGTGAGGCCCTCGGACTTCCCGGTCAGCTCAAGCCCCGCGGCCCGAGCAACAGAAAAGGGATCGACGACGCCCATGGGTACTCCTTAGCAAGCAAAACGAATACGCGGGGCGCCGTTTATGCCAGCACCCAACCGTCCGCTATTGTCCCACATGCGACATGGCCCACAGCATCGCAATGCAAAGCACCGCCATCAATCCCGTGCATACGGCGGCGATCACAGAATTACCCATGCGCCTTCCCAACGACCGCGGCTCACGCACTTGCCCTGTTCCGTACATCATGGCTCCTCCTTCGGTCCAACTCTTACCATGGCCCCATCATCGCAGCGCCGCGCATACGCTGCCATCGATTTGACTTACGCCCAGCTTTCCTTTTTGAAAGGTTGGGTTGGGCCGCGCGGGCTCAAAGCGCTTTCAGGCGCATGCATCGCCGCGTTGAACTACAATGTGCTTCACGATATGTGCCACAACCTGGGTGCGGCAGATTCTCCGCGCCCGCATCGAAAGGACCAGCTATGAGCGCCGCTCGCAAGACACTCAAAATCCTTGCCCTGATTTATTTTGTTCTGGGCATCGCCAGTCTCGTCATTGGAATCGCCGGCATCGCGACCGGCAAGCTCGAGTCCACCTACGGATCGAACGCCATGCTCGCCGCGACCGTGATTATCGCCAAGGGTCTCATCGATCTCGCCGCGGGCGTTGCGGGCATCAAGGGTGCCAACAAGCCTTCGCAGGTAGACGGCGCATTTAAGCTCGGTATTGTTGCCGCGGTCGCCACGCTTGTCCAGGCGGTGCTCACGCTTCCCGCGCTCGGCGGCAGCGCCGTCAACATCGGCGCCTTTGTCATCGTGGTGTACGACCTGTTCTTTGTTCAGCAGGCACGCGCCGTTAAGGCCGAAAACAAGGACCGCCTGTAGCGCTCGCTACTCATAACCTCTGTAGCCAAGCAACTAAAAAGGGCCGATCGCGCATCTCCGCGGTCGGTCCTTTACGTTTGACCAGATAAAACCTACCAAAATAAACCTGTCCCTTTTTGGCAGGTTGTTAGCTGTGGCGGTACTCGGCGATAATGAAGTCGATATCGGTTTGGAGCGTGTCCAAGTTTGCCAGGCGCTCTTTGTCGGCAGGGCGCGTGCGGTAGTAGTACGGCGTCATCTGGAACACTGCCTCGATGTCCACCTGGGTCTGAAGCGTAATATTCGCAGATACCCGCTGCGTTCCGACCAGTTTAAGCTCGGTGACCTGCGGCAGCTTCTCATCGTTAAGGTACGGCGTGTCGTAGAGCACCTCCTTAAGCCCAAAGAGATGACGGGCGCCCGGCACCACAGTGTAGAGCGAGCCCTCGGGCGCCAGCACGCGGGCAAATTCGCGCTCGTTAAAGGGAGCAAAGAGCTCGGTCACCATATCGAAGGCGCCATCGGCCACGGGAATGTCCTTCATATTGGCCACGAAATAGGTCGCATCGCCGCGCTTGGCGGCCAGGCGCACCATCTCTTTGCCCAAGTCGAACCCGTAAGCGTCCACGCCCGGCACCGCGCCCATGGCGCTGGTGTAGTAGCCCTCGCCGCAGCAAATATCGAGCAGCGTCATGGGGCCATTCGTAGACGCGGCGCGCCCAGGCACCTGCTTGCGCGCCAGCTCAACCATTGCATCGCGCAACGGCGCGTAGTAGCCGCGGTTCAAAAAGTCACGACGGCTGCGTGCCTGCGACTTGGGATCGCCCATGGAGTCGCCGCTCTTGGACGAGCGCAGCAGATATAGATAGCCCTCGCGCGCACGGTCAAACCGGTGTCCGCCCGCGCACGCAGCACCGCGCTCATCGTCCACCAACGGCTCATGGCAAACGGGACACAACAACATGGCAACTCCTTAGCGCGAACAACACAACGCTCACCATTGTCGCACGCCTTCCCCACCTAGTCATTGGGGACGTTCTTGAATGACTAGTTAGAAGAGATAAGGAGTGTCCCCAGCTGCCGACAGAAAAGGAACGTCCCTAAGTGCCGACTGGTTGCATTAGGAGTATCATCGTCTGCGCAAATAAGCACGAAAGAGCATATTAGAGATTGAGAGCGTATGGCTGACACCGTATCTAAGCACATTGACATGACCACCGGCTCGCTGTGGCGCAATATTCCCCTGTTCGCCTTCCCCGTGGCCGCCACGAGCATCTTGGAGCAGCTGTCGAACCTCATCGCCACGGTCATCATCGGTAACTTCTCGGGCGACCAGGGAACCCTCGCCATGGCGGCGGTCGGCTCCAATGTTCCGCTTACCAGTCTTATGCTCAACCTGTTTATTGGCATGTCGCTTGGCTCCAATGTGGTCATCGCCAACGCCATCGGCCGCAACGATCAGAACATGGTCAAACGCGCCGTCCATACCTCGATTTTAATGGCGCTCGTGGGCTTCGTCGTCATCGCGCTGGGCGAGATCTTTGCCGAGCCCATGCTCGCCGCGCTCAACGTTCCCGCCGAGACCATGCCGCTCGCCTCACTCTATCTACGCGTCTTTTTACTGAGCATGCCCTCGATCTTGCTCTACAACTTTGAGGCCGCGATCTTCCGCTCCGTCGGCATCACCCGCATGCCGCTGCAGGCGCTTGCCGTGTCCACCGTCCTCAACATTGGCCTGGATCTCATCTTTGTCCCCGTACTCCACTGGGGCGTCGCGGGCGTCGCCATCGCCACCGCCATCGCCTACACCGTCAGCGCCGCTACGCTCTTTATCCGCCTGCTCAAGACCGACTCTGTCGTCCGCGTCACCCCGCGTGACTTGGCTATCGACCCCGTCGCCCTCAAGCGCATCGTCAAAATCGGCCTGCCCGCCGGCATCCAAAGCGCCGTCTTTGCCGTCGCCAACATCATCATCCAATCCGCCATCAACAGTCTGGGCACCGAGGTCATGGCCGCATCGAGCGCCGCCATGAGCCTGGAGTACGTATGCTACAACCTGCTCAACAGCTTTAGCCAGGCTTGCACTACCTTTGTGGGACAAAACCACGGTGCCCGCCAGATCGACCGCTGCACCAAGACGCTTAAGGTCTGCCTGGTCGAAGGCGGTATCGTTGCACTCACCACGATTATCGTTATTGTCGGTCTGGGGCGCGAGATCCTGTCGCTGTTCAACAGCGATCCCAACATCGTCTCGATCGGCTATATCCGCGTATGTTCGATCTTCCCGGCGTACGCCTTTAGCATGTTCTACGAAAACATGTCGGGCTACCTGCGCGGCTTTGGTATCTCGCTCACGCCCGCCCTCATCACCATGATCTGCGTCTGCGGCATCCGCTTCTATTGGGTTTTCTGCGTGTTCCCGCACTTCCGCACCTTTGCGAACATCATGATGGTCTACCCCATCAGCCTGGGCACCACGGCGTTCTTTATGGTCGTGGCGGTACTACTTTGCCACCCGGCACGCACCTATCGCGCCACCCAAGCCAAAGCGACAGCCCGCTAAACACCGCACTCAACGCCACGCCAGTCATTAATTGACAATATGCGAGCTCATATAGTCGATAAAGCGCCTCGTGGCGATGGGCATGGTGTCCCAGCTGCGCCAGGCTGCCACCACGTCGCGCGAAGGAGCGTGCAGGATGGGCCGCACGCGAATATCGGCCCGCATGCCCTCAACGGTACGGCGATAGAGCATGCTCACGCCTAGGCCCTCCTCCACCATCGCCATGATGGTGTAGTCGTCGGTCACCTCACTCGTCACGTGCGGCGACAGCCCATGCGCCGCAAATGCATCGAGCACCAGGCTCTGTTCGCCCTCATCCAGCAGCACAAACGGCTCGGACGCCAGGTCGGCGAGCGTTACCTTTTCCTTTGCCGTCAGCGGATGCGCGGCCGGCAACAATGCCACCAACTCGTCGTGATAGACCACGCGCTTTTCGAGTCCAGCGGTAAATCCACGTGCTGTAAAGCAAAAGTCAACCACGCCATCGTGCACCCACTGGGCGTTGCGTGTGTAATCTCCCTGCTTGAGGGTGAAGCGTACGCCCGGGTGCAGCGCTCCAAAGTCGCGGATCACACGCGGCAGCACGGTACGACTCACGTTGGTAAACGTCGCAATGCGAATATCAGTCGACGAAAGCCCCAGCAGCTCCTGGCGCTTGCCCTCGAGCTCGGCCTCGGCGGTCACGATCTGGCGCAGGTACGGCAGATATTGTTTACCGTCGCGCGTAAGCGAAACGCCCTGCTTTCCGCGCTCGATAAGCGTGGTACCCAGCTCGCGCTCGAGCGCCTTGACGGCCTGGCTCACCGCACTTTGCGTATAGCCCAGCTCGTCCGCCGCGCGTTTCAGGCTGCCGCAATCGACCACCATACAAACAATCTGATACCGCGATGCCATCGTGCCTCCACATCAATGCAGCCGTAAAACGTTTTGCCAGCGCTTTTCGTGCCTACTTTAGCGTTTCTTAATCATACTGAAGATACATTCGCTTTACTACATCCAAATCTGGGAGCAGAATCCTTTTTACGAAACCGTTCTGTAACAAAAGGAGCCCCATGGATCGCAAAAAAGCAATCGCGCTCTCATTTTCCGTTCCCGTCGCATGGGGCTTTTCGTATCCCCTCATGAAGATCGGCATGGACAGCATGAACGCCACGAGCATCGTCGCGCTACGCTGCATCATCGCCTTTGTGGTCTGCCTGCTGCTCTTCCACAAGCACGCGTTGCGTATCAACCGCGACCTTATGGTCCGTGCCGCCATCATCGGCGCCATTATGGCAACCGAGCTCACCTGCATGTGCCTGGGCTCCAGCCTCACCTCCGCCTCCACCGCCGGCTTTTTGCAGAGCCTGACGGTCGTGATCGTGCCGTTTGCCAACGCCGCCCTGCTGCGTCGTGCCCCCGAGCGCAAAGTGCTCGTCGGCACCGCCATCGTCACCTGCGGTATGTTGCTGCTCTCGGGCGCCGACTTCACCAGCCTGAACCCGGGCGCACTCATCATGCTGCTCTCCGCCTTTGTCTATGCCGGGCACATCATTGTCGCCAAGCGCTTTGTCGAAGAAGTCGATCCGCTTGCTCTGGGCGTTTGGCAGCTGGGCTTCGGCGGCCTGTTCTCGGGCATTGCCGCATGCGTCTTTGGCGGCTTCACGCTTCCCAGCACGCCCAGCGAGATCGTCGTTGTCGTCGCGCTCGCACTCATCTGCTCTGCCTATGGCTTTATCACCCAGACGCTCGTGCAGCCCCACGTGCCCGCCGAGACCACCGGCTTCGCCTTCTCGCTCGAGCCGGTCTGCTCCGCCGTCTTTTCGTTCTTCCTGGTCGGCGAGGTCCTGAGCCCCATCGCCTTCTTTGGCGCCGCCCTCATCCTCACCGGCGTCATGGTGGCAACCGTCGAGCTTCCGCGCCTCCGCACACATGGACAAGCTCGCATGGCAGGAGCGCCCGAGCGCGTCTCGTAGACCCCACTCCTTATGCAGCCGCAGCATAAAGGTCTCCAGACGCCTTTACAATAGATGCCAACAGAGCATCTGCCATAAAGGAGCCCCATGGACACCGCGACCCGCGACCGCAACATAGCGACTTGGTTGGGCGATGCGCCGCAGCCGGTACGTGACACTACGAACCAGCTGCTCGAGCGCATCGCCCTTTTGCGTGCCGAGCAAACCATCTACCCGGCACAAGACGACATCCTCAATGCCCTCGCCTACACGCCGGCCGACCAGGTCAAGGTTGTCATCTTGGGTCAAGACCCCTATCACGGACCCAACCAGGCCATGGGGCTGTCGTTCTCGGTCCCCGCGACGCAAACCAAGTTGCCGCCAAGCCTGTGCAACATCTACAAGGAATTCAATGCCGATCTGGGTTGCCCCATTCCCGCCACAGGAGATCTAACGCCATGGGCACAACAGGGCGTCCTGCTTCTCAACACTACGCTCACCGTGCGCGAACACGCCGCGAACTCGCACGCCAAACTAGGCTGGAGCACGCTCACCGACTACGTTATCGAACGCTGCTGTCAGCTGCCCCAACCGGTCGTCTTTTTGGCATGGGGTCGCTTTGCCCAGCAGATGGTCGAGGGCAAACTCGCCGCGACCGGCGCGGGTAAGGCAGCCAGCAAGTTCTGCCTGGCCTCTACGCACCCCTCGCCGCTTTCGGCCAACCGTGCCACGGCAGAACTCCCCGCCTTTATGGGGTCGCGCCCCTTCTCTGCCGCCAATCGGCTACTCGAACAGCACGGCTCGACCCCCGTCAACTGGACTTGCCTCGGCTAAAAATCGATACATCAAAAACGCGCCCGACGGCTTTCCATCGGGCGCGTTTCCTATTCGGGCCAAATAAATTGCGTGCGGCCGGCCTCGCCGCCATCGATCAACAGGCTCTGCCCGGTCATAAACCGGTTGGTCACGCCCACAAAGTAGATCCACTCGGCGATCTCTTGGGCGGTGGCCCAGCGTTTAAGCGGCGTGAGCTCCATAATCTGGTTCCACAGGTGCTCGTCTTCCATCACGCAACGGTTGAGCGGCGTGATAACGCCACCCGGGTCCACACTGTTGGCGATGGCCTGCGGTGCCAGGCGGTTTGCAAGGTTCTTGGTGTAGGCGATAACGCCGCCCTTGCTGGCGGCATAGGCGGGAAACTCCGATCCCGTATGTCCGCTCGCCGACCCCACATTGACCACGGATTTGATAGCCAGTGTCGGCTTGGCGGCAAGCCCCTCCCCCACAAAGGCGTAGCGCTCGGTCACGTTGATGGTGCCACGCAGGTTGGCGGCGATATCATCGGCCGAATCCTGCGTACCGGCAACGTTCACGATTACCTGGGGCTCAAGATCGCCTGGAAACGAGCCCGGCTCGCGAACATCAACGATCAGATGGCGGTAGCGCTCGTGTTCGATCGTCGCCGGCAGCAGATCAAAGCCCACGACCTCGTGACCTTCGTCCAAAAAGCGCTGCACGCACGCGGCTCCGATACCGCCCGAAGCGCCCGTAATCAAAACCCGCATTCTTGCTCCTTAGGCGGTTGCGTGGCGCTCGAGGTACTCGGAGCCCACATTCTCACGCTCCCAGCCGCGCACGACCTTGTAGCCCACGGGGCTCAGGAAGACCTCGCACAGCAGCTCGGCGACGGCACCCGTCAGCGAGCACATAAGGACCTGCACCCAGGTCCAACCAAAGAACGTGTGGCTCACCACGATGGCAAAGACCAGGTTGTCGATAAACTGGCCAACACCCGTGGACACATAGGAGCGAAAGGCAAAGCTCGCAAAGTTATTCTTCTTGAGCATACGGCCGAGCGACTGGTTGAGCGTGGAGTTAACCACGGCAGAGACGAGCATTGCCAGCGAAGAGCCCAGCACCACGTACCAGGTGCCGCCGATGGTGGCGTTAAGGGCGGTGTTGACCTCGATCATGCCCGTGTCGTAGTAGGCGCCCCACATGCCGGGCGTGAGCGAGCATGCCCAAAAGCACAGGCTCACGGCCAGGTTGACCAGCAGAGCGAGGATAGAGATTTTGATGGATGCCTTGGCGCCAAAGCGCTTGCAGATCATGTCCTGGCACAAAAACGAAACCCAGCTCACCACAAAGCCGCAGTCGAGTGCCAGATACGGCAGGCTGATAAGCTCTTTGTTGGCCAGCAGGTTCATCATGATGACACTCACGAAAAACAGCGAAACCGTTGCCGCGGGAATGCTCCGCAACAGGACCTTGTAGTCCTCCATGACCTTCTTGATCATTATGTACTCCTTTGGTTTTAGGTTTAACGAGCAGGATATCGGACCCGAACTGCTCGGACGTCTCGGTCTTGAGACGACGGTGGGTATGATAGCCGCTCACACGGCATCAGGCAAGCAAACGGCGCGGCAGCCCCGCAGGGCCACCGCGCCGATGCGTTAAAAGGCTACGTTGCCAAACTCCGACAGGATAAGGTCGGGGTTGTGGTCGGTTGCCCAATCCACGTTCCACGGGCTCGTGAACAGCAGCAACTTACCACCGCGCATGTCCTCGACGCGCAACGTGTCGCGCGTGAGCGAAAGGCCCGGGATATCGATGGTATCGGGGTCGTTCTGGATCCAGCGGATGTCCGTATAGGGCAGCGGCTGGCGACGAACCTCAACACGGTACTCGGCCTTGAGGCGGCGCTCGAGTACCTCAAACTGCAGCACGCCGACCACGCCCACGATGACGCTCTCCATGCCGGCACCCAGCTCGCGGAAGATCTGGATGGCACCCTCCTGGGCAAGCTCCTCCATACCCTTGACGAACTGCTTGCGCTTGAGCGTGTCGACCTGCGTAATACGAGCGAACATCTCGGGGGCAAACGTCGGGATCTGCGGATACTGCACGTGGCGCTTGCCGGAGCACACGGTGTCACCGATGCTAAAGATACCCGGGTCGAACAGGCCCACGATATCGCCCGCGTACGCCTCGTCCACGATGGCGCGGTCATCGGCCATCATCGAGGTGCCCGTGGCAAGCTTAAGTTTGCGGTTGCCCTGCACGTGGAAGGCATCCATGCCGCGCTCGAACTTGCCCGAGCAAATGCGCACAAAGGCGATGCGGTCACGGTGGTTCTTGTCCATGTTGGCCTGGATCTTAAACACAAAGCCGCTAAAGTCGTCGCGGCAGGGATCGACCGGTTCACTGGTGAGCGTATCGGTATAGGCGCGCGGCGTCGGGGCCAGGCGCAGAAACTCCTTGAGGAAGGGCTCCACGCCAAAGTTGGTGAGCGCCGAGCCAAAGAACGCCGGGCTCAGCTTGCCGCAGGCCACGGCATCCAAGTCGAGCTCGTCGCCGGCGCCATCGAGCAGCTCGATGTCGTCCATCAGGTTCTTATGGTTCTCCTCGCCGATGAGATCGTCCATGGCGGGGTCGCCCAGCTCGGCCTCGACCTCGGCGACCTTCTTGGTGGCGTTGGCGTGGCCGTCGCCCTCAAAGGCAATGACGCGACGGGTCTGGCGATCGAACACGCCGCGGAAGTTGCGGCCGCTGCCGATCGGCCAGTTCATGGGATACGTATTGATACCCAGGACGTTCTCGATCTCTTCCATGAGCTCAAACGGATCGCGAGCCTCGTGGTCGAGCTTGTTCACAAAGGTGAAGATGGGAATGTGACGCAGCGTACAAACCTTAAAGAGCTTTTTGGTCTGGGCCTCGACGCCCTTAGCGCCGTCGATGACCATGACCGCGGCGTCGGCGGCCATAAGCGTACGGTAGGTATCCTCCGAGAAGTCCTGGTGGCCGGGGGTATCGAGGATGTTAACGCAGGCGCCGTTGTAGGTGAACTGCAGCACCGAGGAGGTAACGGAAATACCGCGCTCCTTCTCGATGTCCATCCAGTCCGAGACGGCATGCTTGGCCGAGCTCTTGCCCTTGACCGAGCCGGCAGTCTGGATGCTGCCGGTATAGAGCAGCAGCTTCTCGGTAAGCGTGGTCTTACCGGCGTCCGGGTGGCTGATGATCGCGAATGTGCGGCGCGACGAGATTTCATCCGACAGGCTTGCCATGCGGATCCTTTCTTGCATTGAGTGCATTACGTCGTTGTAACCGCATTATTGTAGCCGCGAAATCCCGCTCTAGGGCGCCTATCAGGACAAATTCATCAGTTGGGACTTGGATAGCCGGCCCAATCCGTATTTGCCTCTTGCATAACTGTGCATAGTGTATATATACTGTGCTTACCGGTTATATACACGTGTAGCCCAACAGCTAAGGAGCCGCTGTGGACATCATCCTATCCAATTCGAGCGATAAGCCCATCTACGAGCAGATAGCCTCGCAGGTCAAGGCTCAGATCTTATCGGGCACGCTCGCCGCGGGAGCCAAACTCCCCAGCATCCGTGCGCTCGCGAGCGACCTAGGCGTGAGCGTCATCACCACCAAGCGCGCCTACGCCGACCTGGAGCAGCTCGGGTTTATCTGCACCGTGCAGGGCAAGGGCTGTTTTGTCGCCGAGGGCAACCAGGAGCTTTTGCGCGAAAACCAGCTCTGTCATATCGAAGAGCTGCTTGCGAAAGCGGCAAGCCAAGCCGAAGCCTTGGGCGTCACGCGCGACAAACTGCACGAGATGCTCGACCTGGTAGCCCCCGAAACCATGCAGTAGCCATCTGCAAGAAAGACTATACCATGCAAAACTTGCTTGAACTCAAAGGCATCTCACGCACTGTAAGCGACCGCTTTTCGCTGCGCGACGTCACGCTTGCCGTGGAGCCTGGCCAGATCGTCGGCTTTGTTGGTGCCAACGGTGCTGGCAAAACAACGACGATTCGAGCCGCGCTTGGGCTTATCAAACTCGATGCCGGC
>CABVCF010000063.1 GCA_902496775.1 uncultured Collinsella sp. | reverse complement strand
CACCGCCAGCAACAGACAGACCGTCACCCAGCCACTTCCAGTCGCCGTTAAGGGCGGTGGTGATGCCCTCGACCACGCCCTGGCCAAATGCGAGAGCCAGGAAGACCGGAATCATGCGGGACAACATCCAGGAAACGGCACCGAGCAAGTAGTGTACGTTGTAGGCGCCCCAGTTCATCTTCTCGATATCGGCATCGCACATGTGACCGAAGAACGTGTTGGCGAAACGGCCGGCGATATCGGTGTAGACGAGAATGGCAGCGACAGGCACGCCGATGGCGGCAAGAGCCGTCTCGGGATTCATGCCCGCACCCACGGCAAAGGCAGTGGCGACCAGAGTGCCGGAGTTGGCATCGATACGAGAGGCGCCGCCAAAGGTACCAACGCCCAGGACGGTGAGCTGCATGCTGCCGCCGATAAACAGGCCAGTCTGCAGGTCACCCATAATCAAACCGGTAATCATACCGGAGAAGACGGCTGAGCCGGCACAGGTGTACCAGTTCAGCTCATCCATAATCTGATAACCCGCATACAGGGTTAACAGAAGAATCTGCCACCAAGCAATCATGGTAAACTCCTTATTTAAGGTGTAACAGTTTCTACAATACCAATACGCTTATATAAACCGTGCATCCCCCTTCACGGCCTAGCGTTAATTCGACTAGAGCGTGAGAGCCTCTGGGTTATCCTGCGGCGTCAGCTGAATGACAATAGGAAGATTATCGGCCTTGAGTTTGGCAAATGCGTCAAGGTCCCCCTGGTCGCAACTAATGTTGCGATTCAGCTTCTTGACCGGCTCCATTGTCGTCATATTACCGACGATGAGCTGCTCAAGCTTAACACCTTGTTCCAAAAGTCGAACGTAGACCTCAGGCTTTTTCGCAATAATGAAGAGACGTTGCGCATCATATTTGCCAGCAGTGATGTTGGCAGCGGCCTTGTCGACAGGAAGCACGGACAACTTCACAGTTGCCGGGCAAGCCATGCGAAGAACCTGCTTTTGGGTAGCATCTTGCGATACCTCGTCGTCAACTACCATGAAGCGGCTTACCTGACGGGCGTTAGACCAGAGGTTTGCCACCTGTCCGTGAATCAAGCGAAAGTCGATTCGTGCGCCTACAATCATTTCTACTCAACTCCTTCTTGTTCAAGTGTACGGATAACGGGCTCAGAGCGAAGGGAGATTTTCGCATCATACACGCCCTCTGTTTCGAACATAACGAGTTCATTGGTACCAGGGTGTAATAAACCGTGCGGAACATAGAGCGTCATGATGGGACCCTTATCCCAAAAACGTCCGACATTCGTTCCGTTTACGAATGCCACACCCTTTCCAAAACCCGTAGTGTCGATAAAGGTATCAGCCGGCTCAGATATATCAAACTTTGCGCGATAAAAGGAAGGTTGCCCCTCTACCCAGCCGGCGGAATAATCAAGATTATCGATGTTATCGAGTGGCAGACAACGCATCTCCCAACCGGTAACAAAGTGAAGATCAACGCAAACTCCTGTCCTAATGCCCTTATGCTGCGTATCAGCGAGCAATTTGTGACCATAATTGACGCGACCCATATCCTCGGTCAGAACATCCAGGCGGTTGTGTTCACAGGGAAGAACGCAGTGAATATCTTCCCCGATGTGCTCCTGATACTGCGTCGCTACTTTGTCACCGTTCACAAACACCTGAGCGCGGTCGCGGGCGTCAATAACCCGAATACGCTCTTCATCTGCACGGTCACGCTCGACAGTCGTGGTATATAACGTATATCCATACGACTGGCCCATCTCTTCCATGGGCATAGGATATTGGGCTTCAATCGGCTCCGAAAGAATATCGAGCACATTAAAGAGACTTACGCGCTCACTCACCGAAATATCGGGCATGGAAAACGCCTTTTTTGTTAACGGCTTGCTTTGCGCGATATCGGGATACAGCTCGTGAACTGTCCTTTGAATTGCGAAGTATTTCTCGGTCGGGTTGCCCTGTTCGTCCAATGGAGCATCGTAGTCATACGATGTCACCTGGTGCAGGTCATGCGTATGGCGTGCAGAACATCCGTTCATAAATCCAAAGTTGGTGCCTCCATGAAACATGTAGAGGTTTAAAGATCCTCCAAGCTCGAGCACCTCGCGAACGCAAGAGGCAAGATCCTCGGGATCGCGCCTGATGACGTTCTCCCCGTAGCGATTGAACCAGCCGTCCCACAACTCCATGCACATAAGAGGCCATTGTTTTCCATGCTCCTTGTGAAAAGCAGAAAGAGCCTCAAAGTTCTCCTTTGCATGAGAACCAAAGTTGCCGGTGCACAACACATCATCGTCAATAAGCGTACCAGCACGAAGGCACCCACGCCACGGACCATCGGAAGTACAAAGGGGCACGGAAACCCCACGCTCGACCATAAGGCGACGAATCGCACGAAGATAGTCCTTATCCTCGCAATACGACCCATACTCGTTTTCAACCTGCATCATGATGATGTTTCCGCCCTTGTCAATCTGACGCGAGACGAGTATCGGCATGAGATGGTCGTAGTACTGCGCAACGTGAGCAAGAAATTTGGGGTCGCTGCTACGCGGCCTCATATCATGTTCGCGCAGCAGCCATGCTGGCATGCCGCCAAATTCCCATTCTGCACAAATAAACGGAGAGGGCCGAACAATTGCATACAGACCGAGCGATGCTGCCTCATCAAGAAATGCCGCCAAATCGATTGAGCCAGAAAAATCGAAGACGCCAGGCTTTGGCTCATGAAGATTCCACGGTACATACGTTTCGACCGTATTAAACCCAAGAGCCTTAAGGTTATAGAGCGAGTGGTGCCAGTCGCTCGGATGAACACGCATATAGTGAATCGCCCCCGACAAGATGGTGAACGGCTCATCATCAAGTAGGAATTGATTGGTGATCTTAAACGAATGCATGCTACTCCCGATCTTCGTGCTCTACGACGCCGATGCCGGTTCCTCGGCCCTCGGCTAAACACCTTGGCTATTATGGACGCATTAACGCAATTATGTAGACAGAATCTGAAGTGGTCCGTAAACGGTAGCGAAATGACGGTGAACGGCTTTAATAAAGAAAATTAAACTACCTGTTAGACCACTGTTTAATTATAGATTCCTAACGATTCTATATTTGAAAGGTGGTATGTACCATCTATCCACTATTTCCTACTAGTTACGTTATGTTTAATCGCATTTCTTCAAATGCTTATCTACTTTGGATTCACCTACATGAGCAATAGAGATCTGTTGTCTTCCTATTTCCAAGACTGGAAATATCCAGAATCGAACCTGACTTTCTTACGGCCGACTCGCCGCGTTCGACGACTCGTTAATACAGCAGAGCATTCATGGAGTCGGGTTCGTCACTGGGTAGATTGCGAACTTCCATTTTCACACCAAGCGCTTGCAGCTCTCTGAGAGCGGCGATGTCCGCATCGCCTATGGCGACCGTGGGCGTTGCGGGACGCCTGCCCTCCCCCGCCCGCATATGGCCGATGCTAACCTTGGCGATCGACACGCCGCCCCCAACCAGCGCGAGCGCATCGGCGGCTGAGGCCACCATGATCAGAATCCATTGACGCGGCGTTGCGGTATGAATGATGTCGATAGTCCTTTTGCACCGAGAAAAACCGTGTCCACACGCCTTCTGGCGCCGCGGCCCTCGTCGGCCTGGGCGATGGCGGCGCAGGCGTCCTTGATCTGCTCGACGCCATCGGTGAACGTCGTGGGCAGCCAGCTGGTGGTGCCGCGACGGGCGAGCTCGGTCGAGCTGATATCGATGCCCTCGGGATCGTTATCGGTAGTTGAGTGGTTGTAGAAGCCATGGATGTGAGTATCGACCATACCCGGTGCGATCCACGATCCCGTGTAGTCCTTAATCTCGCAAGAGGGCTCGTCGGCCTGCCAGGCGCCAAAGACGCCATCCTCGACCATAAGATAGCCGCCCAGTTGCGGGCCTGCCGGCAAGAAGAACTTGTCAGCCTTAATTGCGTACGTGCTCATATGCACTCCTTGCTTCTAAAGCAGTTGACTGTAGTGATGCTTATACCCAGCTCACGTAAAACAAAAAGCGCCCGCCCGCCGTTATGAGCGGACGGGCGCCCTTACAGGGGGACGCGATTAAGCGGTGAAGGGGTGAATCGTCACGCCCTTAACCACGCGGTTGACCGTGCCGGTGGGGCTCGGCGTATCGGGCGTGTTGCCCACGCGCACGGAGTTGAGCAGGCTGATAGCCTGGGCAAACATCACGAACGGCAGAGCAAGGTAGCCCTCGGGAAGTGCCTCGTAGCCCTTAAAGGTGAAGGACTCACCCTCATAGACGGTGGCACCTTCCTGCTGAACGGCGATGGTGTGCTGAGCGATTTCGTCGCCACCGATCTCGTTGAGGATGTCGATGTCGTACTGACGGGTGTAGGCGTCGTTGTTGACGAACACGAAGACGAGCGTCTTATCGTCGACGAAGGACTTAGGTCCGTGACGATAGCCCATGGAGGTGTCGTAGGAAGTAGCGACCAGACCGTGAGCGAGCTCGAGGATCTTGAGCTGGCTCTCCTGGGCAAGGCCACCGAAGGAGCCAGAACCCAAGTAGGTCACGCGGTTGAAGTCGCCAGCCAGGTAATCGGCGATCTCGGGCTCACGGGAGATGACCTCCTCGCCCATCTTGGCAATCGTCTCGACCCACTCGGCCTTCTGCTCGTCAGAGGCAGTGTCGAAAATAAGGGTAGAGAGCAGGGTCATGCAGGAATAAGAACCGGTCATGGCGAAGCCCTTGTCGTTGGCGCGCGGAATGAGCAGCGTCAGCGCGTTGGGATCATCGGCAGACTCGACGGCGAGCTTGCCCTCGGGAGCGCAGGTGATGTTGAGGAACTTGACGTTGTGGACGAGCTCCTTTGCAACGGCAACGGCGGCAAGGCTCTCGGGGCTGTTGCCAGAGCGGGCAAAGGAAACCACGAGCGTGGGATCCTCGGCGCGCAGGAAGTCGCGCGGGGCGCTCACGATGTCGGTCGTGGCGATGGGCTTAAAGTCGTAGAGATCAGTGTTGCCAGCGTGACGCAGGTACGGGGCGCAGGTATCGCCAACGTAGTCGGACGTACCGGCACCGGTGAAGACAACGGACAGACGACCCTCGCCCATAGCGCGAGCCTCGGTCAGGAAGGCCTCGATGGCCTCCTTGTTCTCGCGATAGATGTTGAGCGTATCACGCCAAAGCTCGGGCTGCTGAGCAATCTCGGCCGTGGTGATCTGGGCGCCGAGCTCGGTGAGCTCCTCGACACTCTTCTCGAACATTTTTAATACCTCTCTCTAGAAGTAATCCTCTGACGTGCAATTATACACTTCGGTTGGTTATCTGGTAGTAACCAGTTAAATGCAAAGAATCATCATATGGAAACGATGCGGGCACTAATCGCTACGCTGGTGGTAAACCTTGTATTTAAACTGATCGGCACGAGCAACCGAGAGTGTGTACTCCACAACCTCGTTTGACTCGTTATACGTAGTCCTGACCAAATCGAGCACAGGCGAGCCCTCAACAATTCCCAAAAGGTGGGCGTCGGTGGGACGGGCTATGCTCGCATAGAACTCCTCTTCGGCCACGCGTATCTTTTGCTGAAAGTCTTGCTCAATCACATCGTAAAGCGGCTTACGCTCCAGCAGCGGTCGCTTTAGGGACAGAAATTGACGAACTGGTAGATAGCTGCGTTCGACCATCATGGGCATGTTGTCGGCAGAACGAAGGCGCTTAAGCTTAAAAATGCGATCACCGATACGCAATCCCATATGCTCGGCCAGATTTTTATCGGCCTCCATCTCGCAAAACTCGAGAATCGTGGTCTCGGGGTCGCGACCCATCGCGCGCATCTGCTCGGTAAAGCTGTAGGACTGCATAAGATTGGTTGCCTTTGCCGAACGGTCGGTCACAAAGGTACCGCGACCGTGCTGCCGAACCACCAGTCCTAAACGCTCCAGTTCCTGCAGAGCCAGGCGTACCGTAGTACGCGAGAGACCATAGCGCTCCGAAAGTTCGCGCTCGGAAGGAATCATGTCACCGGCGCGATATTCATGGTCGATCTTTTCGGTCAGAATATCGACCAGCTGATCGTACAGCGGTTGCTTACGCGCTCCGATCGCCATCCTATCCTCCCTTTTGCTCGAATTCGGCTAACTACCTAGGGTGTTTAGCATTATCTGTCTGCCACACCCGAATCATCAAGAAAACAAAAGCCGCGCGCTCTTTCGAGCACGCGGCTTTTAACATACACATGGCTTAAGGGGTCGGGGTGTGAGCCGCGTAGGGACACACCCCTCAAGCTAGAGCCTTACCAGATGCTCGGCCAGAGACCAAGCGGGCCAGCGCCCAGGATGCCAAGGACGAAGAGCAGGAGAATGCCCTTGGTCGGGGTCCAGCTGTGCTTAGCGAACATGTAGTAAAGCAGCAGCGTAAGCATAAGCGGGACGAGCTTCGGGACGATGGTGTTGAGGGTGTCGGCAACAGAGAAGTTGACCGGATCCTCGGTAACGGTGCCGTAGGTCACGGACTCCATGCCGTTACCCAGATCGGTGACGCCGCACTCGACAGCGTTGCCGTCGGCATCGGAAGCGGTAAGGGCGTTGCCGTCCTTATCGGTCATGGCGATGGTACCGGCCTCAGCGGTCTCGGTATCGATGCCCTCCATACCGGTGAAGTTCTCGGCCTCCTTCTCGGAGACGATCACGGTAGTAGCGGAGAGGCCACGGGTGGTGCCGTTGGGGATCTGGAGGTTGATCTGGGTGCCACCCATGGTGACGACCAGGCAACCGACGACGAAGACGCCCATGATGGAAGCGGCACGCGTGAAGGCCTGCATGTTGGCGGTCAGAGCGTCAATAGCGCTGGTGCCAAGCTTGTAGGACCAGTTCATGAGCCAGAAGCGCAGAGCGAACTGAACGGCGTTGAAGATCACCAGGAAGATGATCGGCGCAGCGGCGTTGCCGTTGATGGCCATGTTGGAGGTGATGCCGGCCGTGATAGGCACGAGCGTCAGCCAGAACAGAGCGTCACCGATACCACCGAGCGGGCCCATTGCGGCGACGCGGACGGCGCGGATCGTGGGGATGTCAACCTTGTTCTGCTCGAGCGAAAGCACGATGCCCATAACAAAGGTGACGAGGAACGGGTGGGTGTTGAAGAACTCCAGGTTATGGCTCATGGAAGCCGCGAGGTCGTTCTTGTTGGTGTGGATCTTCTCCAGACCGGGGATGATGGAGTAAAGCCAGCCAGCGGCCTGCATGCGCTCGTAGTTGAACGATGCCTGCAGGAAGCAGGAGCGCCAAGCCATCTTGTTGAGGGTCTTCTGGTCGAGCTGCGGAGCAGGAGTGAGATCCTCGTAGTGCTCCGGGATCACATACTCATTAGATGCCATCTTCGAAGTCACCTCCGTCAGAAACAGCTGCACCCTTCAGCTCGGTCTGCTGCTGGAAGTCCCAGAAAGCGATGCCGAAGCCGATGAGAGCGAGGATGAGCAGAGCAGGGGTTGCCAGCGAATCGTTGGCAACGGTGATGAGCGCGAGGCCAAAGCCCATGAGGAAGAAGCCCCACATATCGCGGTTCATCATAACCTTGAGCAGGACGGCGAAGCCGACGAAGCGCATCATGCCGCCTGCAGCGGACAGACCGGTCTGCAGCCAAGTCGGGATGGCAGAAGCGATGGTCTGACCGATGGTAGCGCCAGCGATGAAGAACAGGGTGACGACGACAGCGAAGATCAGGCCGAGCAGAGCCATGGCGAAGTAGTTCAGGCGCTCGATACCCTTGGTGTCCGCGTTGTGAGCCATGTTATCGGCCGTGGACATAAGCGGGGACATAAGCGTGAAGACCAGGGTAACGCCAAGCTGGCCAAGCAGAGCGAACGGAATGGCGAGGCCGACTGCCGCGTTGGGCTCGAGGCCCGTGGCGATAGCGAGAATGGCTGCCATGATGCCGCCGATGACGGCGTTAGGCGGCTGAGCGCCTCCGATCGGCATGTTGCCGATCGTCATGAGCTGATAGGTACCACCCACGAGAAGACCGGTGTTGAGGTCGCCAAGGATAAGACCGATGACGGCGCCGGTGACGATGGGCTGATAGAGAGACTCGAGGAAGTCAAACTGGTCGATTGCCGCGATGAACGTAACAACGAAGACCAGAGCGATCTGGATGATCGAGTATTCCATCTTGCTCCTCCTTTCAAAATGTATGTACGCACTTTGGATATCACGTACAGAACGTCAGGGTTTCACTCCTGACAACGTGGATCACGAGGATTACGAGAAGAGCTTGCTCGTGTCCTCAACAGGCGTGCTCGGAACGCGCCTGATCTCCAACTCCACCCCCAATTCCTGCAGCTCTTTAAACGCAGCGACATCCTCGTCGTTAACTGCGACGGAGGTGGCGACTTGGCGCTTTCCTTCCGACATGTGCATGTTGCCGATGTTTACCTTCTTTATAGGCACACCGCCCTTGACGAGCGTAAGCACGTCTTCCGGTGTTTCGGCCACGATGAAGATCTTCTGGCGCGGGCTCGCCTTGCCAATGACGTCGATGGTCTTCTGCAGGGAGAAGAAACGCGTAGCGACGCCGGCGGGAGCGGCCATCTTCATGAGGTTCTGGCGCATGGTGTTGGACGCCACGTCGTCGTTGGCGACGAGGATGAGGTTGGAGCCCAGAGTGGAGTTCCACTGGGTGGCAACCTGACCATGAACCAGTCGGTTATCGATGCGGGTAAGAAGAATGTTGGGTTCTGCCATGTTGATCAGCTTCCTTTCGATATTTGCTGACGACAGTTACTTGATCTCCTGAATCGCGTAACGCGAAACATCTACGACGGCTCCGGATCGGACTTTGATCTGGACCTTTTCGCCTTCGATGCCTTTGACGGTTCCGTAGATACCGCCGGCGAAAAGAACCTCCTGACCCGGCTTGAGCTCGGTGTGCAGCTCCTTGAAGTACTTCTGCTTCTTCTTCATGTTGATTTGCGACCAGATGGTGTAAATCAAGCCCATGATGACAAGCAGGCCTAAAAGGGCGACCGAGGAGCTCAGGACGTTGGCTCCGAAATCGGCCATTAGATGCCGTCCTCGTCGCCGAAGATATCCTCTTCCTCGGAGCCGGCAACGGATGCGACCGTCTGGGCGGTGATGCCCGTCTGGCCAACGGTCACGGCCTGCTCGCCAAGCTCGGCGAGCGTGGCATTGCCGCGGAGGAACAGAAGCTCAATAACCATGGAAAGGTTGGTGCCAGTCAGAACCTCGACGTTGTCGACATCCTGGGCAATCATCATCGACTGGTTGAACGGGGTGCCGCCAAGCAGGTCGGTAAAGACAAGCACGCCATCGCACTCCTCGCGCATGGCGGTAATAGCGGCGCGGAGATCCTCACCGTAGGATGCGGCCTGGTCGCCCTCAAAAGGAACGACGGTAAAAGCAGGCTGGTCGCCGGCAACCATAGCGATAGCGCTTGCAAGGCCAGGTGCGAACTGTCCATGACCGGTAAGAATAAAGCCAACCATTCAAATTTCCCTTCCGAAGGTGTGTACAATCTGAGTCCGATGATTTTCGGAAGCCAGCGGGCACTCGCCCTTAAAGCTTCTTAGAAAGCGTTCTTTGAAGACCAGTGGTTTCTAAACTGGTAGTAACCACGTGACGTGTTGTTGTCACTATATCACCCCAGAAGAGGTCGCTTTCGTTGATTCATACGGTAAAACGTTTTTGCACCGCTCACGGTGATAAATCGACCGTTTACCGGTCGTTAACACTTCTACCTGCGGTTTTGAAACCGTTTCGAAATGCTTTGGCAAAAAATCGGATCTTTTCCTGTGTCTAAACAACGCAGGGCGGCTAAAAATAGCGTGTAGAAAAATTGCAGGTCATTGTGAAGATATGTGAATTGGTCTTTTTGACTTAATACCAGTTAGAACCAGTTTTGAGATTATCGGTGAACGGTAGTTTTCGACCGTTCACCGGTTACTTGCAATCGTTTGCAGTTGTTTTCCCAGATGAATTAGGGAAACCCGATGAAGTGTTTGCGCGATCACGGGAAGTTTTGGCATTTGTCCTCATCCCCCGCGCGCCAAACTCCGGCATCCAAAATGAGCTAATAGCTCACGTTAATCGTTTTCAATCATTACTTACTCAGCATCCGTAATTATTTATCGTTTATCGTTAATTCTGATATGATACAAGTATCATCCAAAACGCCGATTGGAGGGGTTATGTTCCATCGAAACGCATCTATATCGAATGAAACCATCAGCCGCGAACAGACAATAGCCAAACTGAGGAAGCTCGCTCGCATCTGCAAATGGGCCACGATCTGCATTACCACCGCGCTCGCTCTGGGGCTCCTCGCAGTCATTGCGATTGACCTTCTACTCATATTGCCTGGCCTCTCCCAAGGCCCGTGTCTCCAATCCGTAGAACTTCAAGCCGGCGAGGGGCCATGCCTTGCTATCGTCGGTACCGATGCGCAGGGCCCACTTATGCTCGTCGCACACGATGGTCACACTGCCATAGGGAGCCTCTTGATGACATGTCTCGCGCTTACCATCGCGATAAGCGTGCGCAGGCTTTTCTTCAACATTGAAAAGGAAGGCAGGCCCTTTGACCTTGAATGTAACCAGACGCTTCGTCGAGTAGGACATTTATTCCTTATCGGCGGCGTTGCCGTGAGGCTTCTTGGTGCCGTAATCACGGGAATGATACTCTCAGGATTTGGCGGCAGCTTTACGGATGCGTTCGTCGGCCAGTTATTCGAGCCTTCCATGCTCTTTGCAGGCCTGATTATTTGCCTGATTTCCAGCATCTTCCGCTACGGGTATATCCTGCAAAAACAAGATGACGAGTTGCTCTAGGGGGAATCCATGATTATTCTGCGGCTTGACCGCATGCTCGCCGAACGCAAGATCTCATCCAAAGAGCTTGCGGAACGTGTGGGCATCTCCCAGGTCAATATGTCACGCATTAAGACGGGCAAGGTTTCTGCCATACGTTTTTCAACTCTTGACGCGATATGCCGGGCACTCGATTGCCAACCGGGCGATGTACTGGAATATATATCCGACGATGAAGCCGATAGCCTTTTTGGACTTAAAGATGAATAGCCATAATTAAGCCGCCAACGCAAATAGCCCGCTAGAACGTTGTCCGTTCTAGCGGGCTTAATCAGGTGATCGGTTAACGCGCAGTAGTGCAGGCAAACCTTACGCAAACAGGCCGTAGATGCTGATGTTGGCCTTGGCATAGAGGCCGTTAGCATACTCGGTCCACTTGGAGCTGGCGCTCGAAGCCTGCGACGAGTACTGCTGGTAGGCGGTGTAATAGGCGGTCATGGCCTGCTTGTAGGTAGCGCTATCAGCCGTAAAGGCATCGTCAGCGAAGGCCTTAGCGTAGGTGCTATCGGCGTCCTTCCAGGTGCCCTTTTCGCTATCCCACTCGTCGCCGGCAAGTTTGATGATGTAATCGGCGTAGTCCTTGCTCGCGGTCTCCTCGTTGCCGTCAGCAGGCTCGGTCGGGGCGGTCGGCATGCTTGCGGAGCTATCGCCCACCTTCTTCTTGTAGAGCTTCTGCAGCGTCGCGGACTGACGGACGATCTGCTTGGCCTGGTCCTTGGACACGCCATACTGCGTGGCCATGGTCTTGTAGTCCGAAGTGCCGATGGAATCCTCGGCGTACTTCTTCATCTCCTTAGAAGAGACGGTAATGCCCTCGTCCTCGGCAGCATCGAGCAGGATCTTGTTGCGCACGTAGGACAGGATGACGTCGGCAGAGGGAGCGGTGTAGTTGCCATCGCCATCCTTGACGGTGTCGAGGCTGTACTGGCTCTCAATGGCCTCGCGCGCGGTGATGTCACTCTTCTTGCCGTTGTAGCTGTAGCTTGCCACGGTCGAATCGAGCTGGTCCTCGGTGAGGGTCGCCGAGCCGACGCCCTTGCCGCCAAAACCACCGTTGCCGATAAAGAAGCCGACCACCGCAGCAATCACGACGGCGACCACAAAGGCGGCAATCATCGCCTTCTTGTGCTTGGACGCATGGTCGTCCGCGTCGGAGTCGTCGTCCTCGTCCTGCTCCTCGGGCATCAGATTCTCGTCAGCGGCATCCGCGGCAATCTGAGCCTCCAGGCGGGCGTCCTCCTCCTCG
>CABVCF010000062.1 GCA_902496775.1 uncultured Collinsella sp. | reverse complement strand
TCGTCGAGCAGCAGCAGGCGCGGCCTGGTGAGCGTGGCCATCAACAGGGTGAGTGCCTGGCGCTGGCCGCCCGAGAGCAGGCCGACCTTGGCGTTGAGACGCGTGTCCAGACCAAGGTCCAGGCGCTTGAGCAGCTCAACGTACTCATCTTTCTCGGCCTTGGTGACGCCCCACGAAAGGCCGCGACGCTGGCCGCGACGCTTGGCGAGGGCCAGGTTCTCGGCAATCTGCATGTCGGCTGCGGTGCCGCGCATGGGGTCCTGGAACACGCGGCCCAGGTACTTGGCGCGCTGCGACTCGCTCAGGCGCGAGATGTCGGTGCCGTCGAGCTCAATAACGCCCGAATCGAGCGGGTACACGCCGGCGATCATGTTGAGCAGCGTGGACTTGCCGGCGCCGTTGCCGCCGATCACGGTTACAAAGTCGCCGTCATTTAGGGTGAGGTCGACGCCGGTGAGCGCGCGCTTCTCGGTGACGGTGCCCTTGTTAAAGGTCTTCTTGACGTGCGAGAGCTTAAGCATCTGCCTCATCCCCCTTCGTGTAGGAGCTGCGGAGCTTATAGCGCTCCCAAACCACGGGCACGCACAGGGCCACAGCGACAATCACGGCGGAGAGCAGCTTCATGTCGTTGGCGTCCATGCCCAACTGCAGCACGATGGCGCGGATAAGGAAGTACACCACGGAGCCAAAGACGGCGGAGGCAAGACGGACGCTAAACTGCGTGAGGCCGCCGGGCAGCAGACGGCCGAGCACCTCACCGATAACAATGGCGGCAAGACCGATAACGATGGCACCGGTGCCCATACCAATGTCGGCATACTTTTGGCTCTGGCAGATGAGCGCGCCCGAAAGGCCGATGAGGGCGTTGGAGAGCACGAGGGCGATCATCTTGGTGGAGTTGGTGTTGACGCCCAGAGCGCGGATCATATACTCGTTGTTGCCGGTGGCTCGCAGCGCCGAGCCGATCTCGGTGCCAAAGAACCAATACAGGATGGCAACGATAGCCACGGCGAGCAGGATGCCCAAGATGATGGCAACGGTGGACTGCGGCAGACCGGTCATATTGCTGACGGCCGAGAACACGGTGCCTTTGGCAAGAATGGGCGTATTGGACTTGCCCATGATGCGCAGGTTGATGGACCACAGGCTGATCTGGGTGAGGATTCCGGCGAGGATCGCAGGAATCTCAAAGACGGTGGTCAAAATGCCCGTGACGGCGCCCGCGATGGCGCCGGCGCACATACCGGCCAGCACGGCGAACAGCGGGTCGACGTTGTTATTGACGATGAGCACAGCGCAGACGCAGCCGCCGAGGGCAAAGCTGCCGTCGCAGGTCATATCGGGAATGTCGAGCAGGCGGAACGTGATAAACACGCCAAGCACCATAATGCCCCAGAGGACGCCCTGCGAAACGGCGCCCTGCAATGCAATGAGCATGCTTCATACCTCCTAGGATAGGGTGGACACGTGATTCACCATAATAGCGGTAACAATGCATAGAAGAGTTACGGACAGACGTTTTGTTTTACCTGAAACAAGCAGGGCGGACGCCGGTCTACAGCGCCCGCCCCTGTGGCTCAGATATTGAATAACGCGGCTAAAGCGCGAGCACGGGCTCTAGCCGCATGCCGCGTATGGCATTACGCGTCCAGGGCGGAAAGGTCGATGCCCAGGGCCTCGGCCATTTCGTCGTTCTTGACGACGACCAGGTCCTTGCTCGAGAGGTGCTTGATCGGCATATCCTCGGGCTTGGCCTCGCCCTTCAGGATCTTAACGGCCATCTCGCCCGCGGCGTAGCCCAGGTCCTCATAGTTGATGGAGAGGGTGAACAGGCCGCCGGCCATGCACATACCCTCCTCGCCAGTCACGAAGGGAAGCTTGTTTTCCTTGCAGATCTGGCCGACCTGCGAGGCACCCGCGGCGATGGTGTTGTCGGTGGGGGAGTACAGCGCGTCGACCTTGCCCACGGCAGACTCGACGACGGACTGAATCTCGTTGGAGCTCGAGACGGTGAAGTCAGTGTACTCGAGGCCCAGCTTGTCGAGCTCCTTCTTGGCGGCCTTGATCTGGACGTCGGAGTTGGACTCGGCGGTGCAGTAGAGCAGGCCGACCTTTTTAACGTCGGGCAGGACCTTCTGCATCATCTCGAGCTGCTCGGCGACCGGGGTGAGGTCGGAAGCGCCCGTGACGTTGGTGCCGGGCTTGTCGTTGTCCTGGACCAGGCCGGAGGCGGCGT
The DNA here is from genome assembly GCA_902496775.1 of uncultured Collinsella sp. Classification (GTDB taxonomy): domain Bacteria; phylum Actinomycetota; class Coriobacteriia; order Coriobacteriales; family Coriobacteriaceae; genus Collinsella. The sequence continues at coordinate 10,047 of CABVCF010000062.1, read as the reverse complement.
AGTCGGTGATGGCGCAGCCTACGATGGGGATATCGGCCGTGGCGCCGGCGGCAGCCTGCGCGGCGGGCGTGGCGATGGCATAAATCAGGTTGACGTTGTCGCCCACAAACTTGTCGGCAATGGACTTACACGTGGACTGGTCGTTCTGGGCGTTCTTCTGGTCGATCTTGACCTTAAGGCCGCTTTCCTTGATGGCCTTGACAAAGCCGTCGTTGGCGGCATCGAGTGCGGAGTGCTCGGTGAGCTGCAGAACGCCGATGGTGTAGTCGGAACCGGCGGCAGCAGAGCCGGAACCAGAGTTGCCGCCGCATCCGGCGAGCGGGGCGAGCGCGAGCAGGCCAGCGGAGACCAGAAGGCTCCTGCGGCTGATGGTGATGTCCTTCATATCATTACCCCCAGTATAAAAATGGCTGGAAACACTGCACTGGGACAAAGTGCAAGTGGAACTATAGTAGCGCTGATGTCCATTTTTACAACAGCCTGGCGGGTTTTTTAATACAGAATCGGATGGGCGGTACGGGTAGTCGAATGGGCGGCGGAGGGTCTTATGCGGCGGAGGAGGCGTCGTCCTCGTCTAGGGCGGCGAAGAGCTTCTTGCCGTCGAGGAGACGTGTGGTGACGTTTCTCATTCGGCCAATCTCTACGGTACGCAACGTGTCATCGGCGCCTCGGGCGTCATAGACCGTTCCCAGCAAATAAGAGATGCCGTCTCGTTGCTTGATGGCAAAGGGACGGAGTGTCATCCGTGCTGCTTCGGTTTCGCCACGCGTCGTGACGCTCGAAATATCAAAACTCACCGTGGTTCCGTGGTCGATGGCCTGCTCGACGAGCTCGCACGTATCGATACGCTTGATGGGCGTGCGTGTTGCCTTGGTAGCCTTGCCGCCTGCGCTCGGAGCGGGTTCGGGTGTATCGAGGTAGCCGCGAACGTCGGCACTCGCCATGGCAACTAAGTGCTGCGCCATGCTCTTGCGGATAGCGATAGGCGTGGAGCGGTTGCGCATGACCATACCGTGGAGCCGGATGATCTCTTCATCGGTGAGCGGGCGGGTAAGAAGTTTGTAGCCCACGCCGCGTTTGTACTCAATTTCGTATCCGGCATGGCGAAGCGCGGAGATGGCGGTGTAGATGCTGCGCCGCGCCGCCGAGATGGGCATGCGGGCGGGGTCGTCGGGATGGGCGAGGCGCCGGATCAACTCATCGGAAAGCATGGCCTTGTCCTCGCCAGTGTTTTCGCTTAATAGTTGCAGGATGCGAACGGCGCGATAGGCTGCCATCGAGGCGGCGCCTCTCGTCGTGGTGTCGTAGGTTTCAACAGCGGCTTCGGTCATCGTGCCCACGTCCTTTCCGTTTTGGGTGGCGACGGTATGGAGCCTAGGACGTGGGGCTTTCCCAGGGGCGCAGGGCGCTCTGGGCGGTCGGTAGTCGTCGGCAAACGGCGGGTCGAGTTTTCAACAGCCCTGCTCAACTGACCAAAACCTTGCCAAAAGCTTGACGGATGCTGTTGAAAAAAGCGTCTCTCGACCGATGTCGAGAGACGCTTGTACGATGAGCGTTGGCGTGTGGCGACGCGAGCTAGCGTTCGACAATTAGAAGTCGGCGTTGCCCACGGTGCGCGGGTGCGGCAGGACGTCGCGGATGTTGCCCACGCCGGTCAGATACATGACCAAGCGCTCGAAGCCCAGACCGTAGCCGGCGTGCTTGCAGGAACCGTAGCGGCGCAGGTCAAGGTAGTACTTGTACTGCTCGGGATTCATGCCCAGGTCCTTGATGCGGGCCTCGAGCAGATCTAGGCGCTCCTCGCGCTGGGAGCCGCCGATAATCTCGCCGATACCGGGCACCAGGCAGTCGGCGGCGGCGACGGTCTTGCCGTCCTCGTTCATGCGCATGTAGAACGCCTTGATCTCGGCCGGGTAGTCGGTCACGAAGGTCGGGCGCTTAAAGTGCTCCTCGGTCAGGAAGCGCTCGTGCTCGGTCTGCAGGTCGATGCCCCAGCTGACGGGGTAATCAAACTGGTGGCCAGCAGCGACTGCCTGCTCCAGGATCTCGACGGCCTCGGTGTAGGTAACGCGGGCAAAGTCGGAGTTGGCGACATGGTCCAGGCGCTCGAGCAGACCCTTGTCCACAAACTTGTTGAGCATGTTGAGCTCGTCGGGGCAGGTGGCCATAACGTCCTTAAGGACGTACTTGAGCATGGCCTCGGCGTTATCCATGTAGTCGTTAAGGTCGGCAAAGGCCATCTCGGGCTCGATCCAAAACTCGGCGGCGTGGCGCGTGGTGTTGGAGTTTTCGGCGCGGAAGGTGGGGCCAAAGGTGTACACGTCGCCAAAGGCCATGGCAAAGTTCTCGGCATTGAGCTGGCCGGACACGGTGAGGCTTGCATGCTTGCCAAAGAAGTCCTGGCTCCAGTCGACCTCGCCGGACTCGGTGAGGGGCGGATTTTTGGGGTCGAGCGTGGTCACGCGGAACATCTCGCCGGCGCCTTCGCAGTCACTCGTGGTGATGATGGGGGTGTTGACGTAGACAAAACCCTGCTCCTGGAAGAAGCGGTGGATGGCGGCAGCCGCGACAGAGCGGATGCGGAACACGGCGCGGAACAGGTTGGTGCGCGGGCGCAGGTGCTGCTGGGTGCGCAGGAACTCGACGGTTGCGCGCTTCTTCTGCAGCGGGTAATCCGGGGCGCTGACGCCCTCGACCTCGATGGAGGTGGCAGAAAGCTCGAAAGGCTGGGGCGCATCGGGGGTCAGTTTGACGGTGCCGGTGCAAATGAGTGCGGCCGAGACGTTTTGATGGGCGATCTCGTCGTAGTTGTCGAGTGCCTCGCGGTTCATGACGACTTGCAGGTCGCGGAAGCAGCTGCCGTCGTTGAGCGTAACAAAGCCAAAGTTCTTCATGTCGCGGACGGACTTGACCCAGCCGGCGACGGTGACGGTCTGGCCGCCGAGCGACTCGGCATCGGCATAGAGCTGCGCGATTTTGGTGCGGTTCACGTATCCTCCCATAACGGTTGAATGATAGTTATCCATACAGTTCGATATTCTAGCAGCTCGGCTCATTTGAGCTATACAGATAAAGCATTGGCGGGATGGTTTTTCAAACGAAAAGCGCCCGCGGCCAAATGGTCGCGGGCGCTTGACGAGGTGCCTTTTGGCTGTGTGGCGTGGGGCCTGGCTACTTGGTCTTGGCAACCAGCAGCGGGTCGCCAAGCTTGACGAGCGGGTTGCCGCCGATAAGCGTTCCAGACTCGCCGACATGGTCGATGCTCTTAAGACGATCGAGCTCGGAGACGATGACGGTCACGATGTCCTCGTGACCAGCGGCCTTAATGGCCTCGCGGTCGAAGCTGATGAGCGGCTGGCCTGCCTTGACCACATCGCCCATCTCGACAAAGCGGGCAAAACCCTTGCCGTTCATTTCCACGGTGCCCAGGCCAACATGGATGAACACGCGCAGGCCGTCCTCGGTGATCATGCCGATGGAGTGGTTGGTGACAGTGGTGGCACCGATGCGGCCGTTGGCGGGCGCATAGATGGTGCCGGTAATGGGCTCGATGCCATAGCCCTGGCCAAGCATGCCCGAGGCGATCGTCTCGTCGGGAACCTCGTTCAGGTTGACGAGCACGCCGTTGACGGGGGCATAGATGACGCCTTCGCGGGTAGCGAAGCTTGCTGCGGGCGGAACGGACGCCTCGCCGGTCGAGGTGAAGGTGGACTTAAGCGAATCGAGCAGACCCATAGTTGCCTCCAACTTAAATAGGCGCATATCGCGCGTTTGGTTTGCCGGAAACGTTTCACATGTGTTTCGCGGCTTGGTCAACGCCCCTATTCTACGCTGCTCAACGATACCTCTGAACTGGGATTATGTGATATATCAGTTGAAGGGAAACTTATTGCCGGAGTGTTTCTGCGCCACGGGTTCAAGTGGGGTACGCTTGAAGGCGAAAAACAAGGGCGCATAATTTGCGCGAAGGGAGCACATATGATTGTCGAGAACCATGCGCTGTGGGGCGAGGAGCCGACCGAGGATTATCCGGCGACGTTTACGTATTTGGGTGCCGAGCCGTTGCCCGATAAACCGAATGGCCGCCGCCCCGCGGTGATTATCTGTGGCGGAGGTGCGTTTACGCATATCGCTCCGCATGAGCAGGATCCTGTGGCGTTTGCGTTTTTGGATCACGGTTACCAGGCCTTTGTGCTCAACTATGTCACGAGTTCTACGGGTGACGTGAGCTTTCCGCACCCCCAGGCAGATCTTGCCAAGATGGTCGCCACGGTGCGCGCCAACGCCGACGAGTGGCATGTCGATCCTAAGCGCGTGTGCGTCGTGGGATTCTCGGCGGGCGGCATGATCTGTGCCTCGCTGGCAACGCAGTGGAAGACCGGCCCCTTCGCGGCACTTGCCGGGGCACGTCCGGACGACATTCGTCCCGATGCCGTGGTGCTGGGTTATCCATTGCTCGATTTTGCCTATGTGCGCGACATGCAGACGCGCGATCCGCGCATTGACTTGCGTGTGCCCAAGACGGGCGGCAAGACGGGGCGCGATTTGCTCAACGACTACCTGTCGATGGTTACGGGCGGCGAGGCAACTGACGAGCATCTGGCCGACATCTGCCCCACCACGCATGTTTCGCGTCAGATGCCACCGACCTTTGTATGGGGCGTGTCCGACGACAAGACGGCGCCGATCGCGCAGGTCTACCCGTTTGCGCAGCGCATGGCCGAGGAGGGCGTTGCATGCGAGATGCACGTCTTTGACCAGGGTGGTCACGGCCTTTCGCTCGGCAACGCCAACACCGCGGTCGACAACGAGGACAAGCAGGTGGCGGTCCGTCCCTGGATCCGCCTAGCCTTCCGCTTCCTGGAGCGCCATCTGTAAGAGTCCCGGCATCCAAGCCCTTCAATAACTTGCGGTGAAATAGTTCCTATCTGGGGCATCAACCAGCCCATCCAGGAACTATTCCACCGCAACTTCGTTTTTGATGCCCCGCCCGGAAACTGCGCCCCAGTTTTGCCTTTCAAGGTGGGACGCAGTTTCCCATAGGGCCTCGACTGGGAAAGCGCGTCCCGTTTCGAGCGGGGATTCCGGGATGCATTTTCCGTAAGAGGCCTGTTTGGGAAACCATATCCCGTTTCGAGCCAGAATTCTGGGATGTAGTTTCCCCGAGAGGCCTCATCGGGAAACTATGGCCCTGAACTCTCCTGCCTGTCCCCATCGCACCGATCTGTCGATTGAACATCGTTGTGTGTTCACGCTATCATGTAAGCTTAAAATTGGTTAGCCATGGCAAACGGTTAGCCATGGTGAACATAAATACAACGCCCTGCGGGCGCCGGGGGAGGAACACGGACGTGAAGCTCGATACACTCGAGATTGGAAAGGACGCCGTTGTCGCATCGGTGGCATCGGACGATCAGGCACTCCGACAGCATATTTTGGACATGGGTCTAACGCCGGGCACCGAAGTCACCATGATGAAGTACGCCCCCATGGGCGACCCGCTCGAGATCCGCCTGCGTGGCTACGAGTTGACACTGCGCAAGGACGATGCCGCTCGCATCGAGCTTGTGGGTATTCACGACACCGATACGGGTCCGCGCGCTAACGCCGCAATCGGCACGACGGAGCATCCGGCCCTGGGCGAGGGGACGTATTCGCCCCGTGCGGCAAAGACAGCCGTGCCCGAGGGCGCGCCGCTGCACTTTGCCCTCGCCGGCAACCAAAACTGCGGCAAGACCACGTTATTCAACCAGCTGACGGGCTCCAACCAGCACGTCGGTAACTTTCCCGGCGTGACGGTCGACCGCAAAGATGGCACCATCCGTAACCATCCCGAGGCGAGCGTTACCGACCTGCCTGGCATTTACTCCCTGTCGCCGTACACAGGCGAAGAGGTCGTGAGCCGTCAGTTCATCCTCGACGAGCGCCCGGACGCCATCATCGACATCATTGACGCTACCAACATCGAGCGTAACCTGTACCTGACACTGCAGCTCATGGAGCTCGACCGCCCCATGGTCATCGCGCTCAACATGATGGACGAGGTGACCGCCAACGGCGGCGCCGTGGACGTCAACCTGCTCGAGAGCCTGTTGGGTGTGCCCGTTGTTCCCATTAGCGCTGCCCGCAACGAGGGTATCGGCGAGCTGGTGGATCACGCCTTGCACGTGGCGCGGTTCCGCGAGCGCCCCGGTCGCCTGGACTTTTGCGCGCCCGACGGTCCGGACGGCGGTGCGCTGCATCGCTGCATCCACGGTATTGCTAACCTGATCGAGGACCATGCCGTGACGGCGCACATCCCGGTGCGCTTTGCGGCGACCAAGCTGGTCGAGGGCGATGAGCTGGTAACCGAGGCGCTTCACCTGGATCGCAATGAGCTCGACGCTATCGAGCACATCATCACCCAGATGGAGGGCGAGGCCGGCACCGACCGCCTATCTGCGCTGGCCGATATGCGTTTTGCCGGCACCGACCGTCTATCTGCGCTAGCTGACATGCGCTTCGGCTTTATCGGCGACGTGTGCGGGCGTTGCGTCGTCAAGCCGCACGAGAGCCGCGAGCACGTGCGCTCCGTCAAGATTGACCGCATCCTGACAGGTCGTTACACAGCCATTCCGGCGTTTCTGGTGATCATGGGCCTCGTCTTTTGGCTGACGTTTGGCGTGATCGGCGCGGCGTTGCAGGGACTCATGGAGGACGGTATCGCTGCCATCATCGCCTCGGCCGATGCGGGCCTCAAGGCGTTCGGTACCAACGACGTGGTGCGCTCGCTGGCTGTCGACGGCGTGCTTACGGGCGTGGGCAGTGTGCTGACCTTCCTGCCGATTATCGTCGTGCTCTTTTTGTTCCTCTCCATTCTGGAAGACTCCGGATACATGGCGCGCGTGGCCTTTGTCATGGATAAGGTGTTGCGTCGCTTTGGCCTGTCGGGCCGCAGTTTCGTGCCCATGCTCGTCGGTTTTGGCTGCACCGTGCCGGCTATCATGTCGACCCGTACGCTCCCATCCGAGCACGACCGCAAGATGACGGTCATGCTCACGCCGTTTATGAGCTGCTCAGCCAAGCTGCCGGTTTACGGCTTGCTGTGCGGGGCGTTTTTCCCGCAGGCGACGGTTCCCGCCATGGTCTCGCTCTATCTGATCGGTATCGTGGTCGGCTGCGTCGCGGCTTTGGTGCTCAACCGCACGGCATTTAAGGGCGACCCGGTGCCGTTTATCATGGAGCTCCCCAATTACCGCCTGCCGAGCGTCAAGACGACGGTGATGCTGGCATGGGATAAGGCCAAAGACTTTATTACCAAGGCCTTTACCATTATCTTTGCCGCTACGGTGGTCATCTGGTTCCTGCAGACGTTCGATATCCGCTTTAACGTGGTCGCCGACCAGTCGCAAAGCCTGCTTGCCGGTCTGGGTAGCATCATCGCGCCGGTGTTGGCCCCGCTCGGCTTTGGCGACTGGCGCGCCTCGACGGCGCTCGTCACCGGACTTATCGCCAAGGAGAGCGTCATCTCGACGCTCACGGTGCTTTTGGGTGCAACCTCGCCCGCGGCATTGTCAACCATGTTTTCGCCGTTTACCGCCTACGTGTTCTTGGTCTTTACGCTGCTGTACCCGCCTTGCGTGGCCGCTATCGGCGCCCTTGTGTGGCGGCAATCGGCGCCGTCAAGAGCGAGTTGGGCGCGCGCTATGCCGTGGCCGTATTCGCGTTTCAGGTTGCCGTTGCCTGGATCGTGGCGTTTGTCGTGCATTCGGCGGGCATATTGCTGGGGTTGGCTTAGTTATGAATTGACGGCGCAACCTCTGTGTATCGAATTGTTTTCGGCCCCGCATCTGTACTGACGGATGCGGGGCCGTTGCTATATAATCGCCTCCGCTCAAAACGATTGGAGACGTTATATATGACTCAGACAAGGCAAGACGGCATCACGCTCAAGCAGTGGCTCCCACTCGTCGGGCTCACCTGCTGTGCGTTCGTGTTCAACACGTCGGAGTTTATGCCCATCGGCCTGCTGACCGACATCGCCGCATCGTTTTCGCTCACCGAGGCCCAAGCTGGCATCATGATCTCGGTTTATGCCTGGGGCGTCATGCTGCTGTCGTTGCCACTCATGGTGTTTGCCTCGCGTTTTGAGTTCAAGCGGATGCTGCTGGGCGTGCTTGCCGTGTTCTCGCTGGGCCAGTTCCTGTCCGCCGTGGCGCCCACCTATCCCATCCTGGTCTGCGCACGCCTGGTGGTTGCCTGCGCGCATGCCGTGTTCTGGTCGGTCGCCTCGATCATGGCGTCGCGTCTGGTTGACACGCGCCATGGGGCGCTCGCCATCAGCATGATCGCTACGGGCTCGTCCATCGCGCAGATCTTTGGCCTGCCTCTCGGTCGCGCCATTGGCCTGGCCGTGGGCTGGCGTATGACGTTTGCCGTGGTCGGAGCGCTGTCTGCTGTCGCGGTCGTCTACCAGGCCACGGTGTTTCCTGCCATGCCAGCGGGCGAGCGTTTTACGTTCAAACAGCTGCCCGAGCTGCTCAAGAACCCGCTCCTCATCGCGCTCTACGCAGTCACGGTCTTCATGGCGACCGGCTATTACGCAAGCTACAGCTATATCGAGCCCTTCCTGGCGCAGGTCGCGCACGTCGATGCGGGCGCCATTACCATGACGCTGACGGCGTTTGGCTGCTCTGGTTTGCTCGGAAGCTGGCTGTTTGGCCGCCTGTTCGATGGGCATCGCTTCCCGTTCTTGGCTATCACGCTCTCCGGCGTGCCGGTGGCCCTGCTGCTCATGGGGCCGGCCGCATCGTCGCTCGTGACAGTGCTTGCCGTCTGCGCACTGTGGGGTTGCTGCGCCACGGCCTTTAACGTGGCGTTTCAGGCCGAGCTCATCAAGCACACGCCGGCAGATTCGTCGGCCGTCGCCATGTCGATCTTCTCGGGCTTGTTCAACTTGGGGATCGGCACCGGTACGGCGATCGGCGGCGCCGTGGTGTCGGGCCCCGGTATCGCCTGGATCGGCTACGCGGGCAGTGCGATCGCCGTCGTGGGCGTTATCCTCGCCATCACGGTGATGTTCCCAGCCATACGCCGCGCAAAGCCCGTCGCCTAATCACGTTCCCTCATCAGTTGCGGTGGAATAGTTCCTGTTTAAGGCCTCTGAAGGCCCAAGCAGGAACTATTCCACCGCAACTTATTTTGGGGAAGGGGATACAAGCCGGGCATACAATGGATGTCGTTGTGTTGAGCTTACCGGGAGGTTGCTATGTGGGCATACGAGACGACGTTCTATCAGATTTATCCGCTGGGCTTTTGCGGAGCTCCGCGCGAAAACGCCGCCCCCGTTGCCGAGGATGAACTATCCCAAGCTGCCGGCGACGCGCCCAACCACGATGCTCCCATTATGAAAATCGCTCAATGGGCCGACTACCTGCAAAAACTCGGTATTGGCGCTGTGCTCATCAACCCGCCGCTCGAGTCCGATAGCCACGGCTACGACACGCGCAGCCTGCGTCATATCGACCGCCGCCTGGGTGGGGATGCCGATTTTGCCGCCGTGTGTGAGACGCTGCATGCCCACGGCATCCGTGTGGTGCTCGATGCCGTCTTCAACCACGTCGGTCGCGGCTTTTGGGCCTTCCGTGATGTGCAGGAGCGCAAGTGGGATTCGCCGTACAAGGACTGGTTCCACATCAGCTTCGACGGCGACTCGTGCTACGGCGACGGCTTTTGGTACGAGGGCTGGGAGGGCCATTTTGAGCTTGTGAAGCTCAACCTGCAAAACCCCGCCGTGGTTGATTACCTGCTTGAGTCCGTGCGTCGCTGGGCCGAGGTCTTTGGCGTCGACGGCCTGCGCTTGGACGTTGCCTATATGCTCGACCGCGACTTCATGCGCCGCCTGCACGCCTTTACCCGTGAGCTCAAGCTCGACTTCGTGCTGATCGGCGAGACGCTCCACGGCGACTACAACCAGATCGTCAACGACGAGATGCTCGACTCCTGCACCAACTACGAGTGCTACAAGGGCCTGTACTCCAGCTTTAACTCGGTCAACATGTTCGAGAT
>CABVCF010000061.1 GCA_902496775.1 uncultured Collinsella sp. | reverse complement strand
CCGGCGGCTCCATTCGCCAGCCGGCGTCGCTGTGCGGCGTGGTGGGCTTTAAGCCCACGTATGGCGCCGTGAGCCGTTACGGCGTGGTTGCCTTTGGCTCGTCGCTCGACCAGGTGGGCCCCTTTGGCCGAACGGTCGAGGATGTCGCGCTGGCCATGAACGCGCTTACCGGCGCGGGCCATGATCCGTACGACTGCACCAGCCAGGATTGCGCCGTCGACTTTACCGAGCACCTCAACGACAGCATCGAGGGCAAGCGCGTGGGCATCATCCCCGCGTTTATGGAGGCCGAGGGCCTGACGCCCGAGGTCAAGGCCGCTGTTCAGCGCGCCGCCCAGGAGCTGCAGAACCAGGGTGCCGAGCTGGTCGAGGTCGACCTGCCGCACCTGGACGCCGCCATCGCCGCCTACTACGTCATCGGCCCGGCCGAGGCGTTCTCCAACCTGGCCCGTTTTGACGGCATTCGCTACGGCTATCAGGAGGAGGGCTGCGCCAATCTGTCCGATCAGAGCTCGCTTTCGCGTGCCCACGGCTTTGGTGCCGAGGCCAAGCGCCGTCAGATGCTCGGCGCCTACCTGCTGAGCTCGGGCGTGTACGACAAGTACTACTACGCTGCGCAAAAGGCCCGCACGCTCATCACGCAGGACTACGACGCTGCGTATGCCAAGGTGGACACCATCCTCATGCCCGCCTCGCCGCGCACGGCCTTTAAGTTTGGCGAGATCAGCGACCCCACGCAGATGTACCTCTCCGACCTGTACACCATCTCGCTCAACATTTGCGGCAACGGCGGTATCTCGGTGCCGCTGGGCCTGGGCGAGGATACTCAGCTGCCCGTTTCTGCCCAGCTGGTGGGACCTGCCTTTAAGGACCGTCAGCTGCTCACGTTTGCCCGCGCCCTGGAGCGCGGCTTTGCCGATGCCGCTACGGGTGCGCCCGCGCTTTCCGTCGCGCCCGATTTTGCCGGGAAGGGAGGCGAGCTGTAATGAAGGAGCTTTCCGAGGTCCTGCAGGATTGGGAGGCCGTGATTGGCCTGGAGATCCACACCGAGCTCACCGCACTCGATACCAAGATGTTCTGCAACTGCAAACTCAGCCACGATGACGAGCCCAACGCCAACGTGTGCCCGGTGTGCCTGGGCCTGCCCGGCGCCCTGCCGGTGCCCAACAAGCGCGCCATCGAGAGCATCGTCAAGGCCGGCCTCGCCACCAACTGCGAGATCCAGCGCCACTCGATGTTCTACCGCAAGCACTACTTCTATCCCGATATGGCCAAGAACTTCCAGACTACGCAGGGTCCGGTCGCCTTTGCCATGTACGGTCACCTGGACCTGGACGTGACCGGTCGCGGTGCCGCCGAGCGCCCCGACTGCGCGTTTGGCGAGGCCGAGGCTCAGAGCCTGGCGAGCGCCTCGGCCAACGCCGAGGGCCTGTCCACGTCCATGACGTCGACCATGCGCGAGGGCAACCAGCGCGCCGGCCACCTGGCCAGCTATGACGCGTCCAACCTGCAGATGCCTGAGCGTCGCGAGGACGGTTCCTACACGGTACCCATCCGCATTCTGCGCATCCACATGGAGGAGGATGCCGCCAAGATGGTGCACGTGGGCGGTGCCGAGGGCCGCATTACCGCCGCGGCCGAGTCACTCGTCGACTACAACCGCTGCGGCACGCCGCTCATTGAGCTCGTCACCGAGCCCGATCTGCGCACGCCCGAGGAGGCTCGCCTATTTATGGAGAAGCTCCGTCGCATCTTTGTGACACTGGGCATTTCCGACTGCTCCATGGAGAAGGGCTCCATGCGTTGCGACGGCAATGTGTCGCTGCGCCGCCGCGGCGAGACCAAGCTGGGCACCAAGACCGAGCTCAAGAACCTCAACTCGTTTAAGAGTCTGCACGATGGCCTTGCCTACGAGATCTGCCGCCAGGCCGAGGTGCTCGAGGAGGGCGGCATCATCTACCAGGAGACTCGCCACTGGGAGCCCAGTCGCAAGCGCACCGTGGTCATGCGTGTGAAGGAAACGGCAGACGACTATCGTCTGTTCCCCGATCCCGATCTGGCGCCGTTCGATCTGGACGATGAGTTCATCGACCGCTGCCGCGGCGAGATCCCCGAGCTGCCCGATGCCAAGCGCGTCCGTTTTGAGGCCGACTTTGGCATTAAGGCGGCCGATGCCGAGCAGATCGCCGGCGACCCGGAGTTTGCCGACTTCTTTGAGGCCGCCGCTGCCGGTATGGCCGGCAAGGAGGCCCAGACGGTCGCAAACCTGCTGGTCAACGAGATGATCGCCTACCTTAAGGGCGCCGGCGTCTCGCTGGCCGAGTCCGGCATCGCGCCGGCTCAGGTGGCGGCGCTTGCCAAGCTGCTAGCGACCGATGCCATCAGCTCCAACCAGGCGCACGAGGTCTTTGAGGCCATGGCCCAAACTGGCGACGACCCCAACAAGATCGTTGACGAGCGCGGTATGCGTCAGGTGAGCGATGCCGGCGCGCTGCAGCCGATTGTGGACGAGGTGCTGGCAAACTGTGTCGATCAGGCGCAGCAGTATCGTGACGGCAACCAGAAGGTCATTGGCTTTTTGGTGGGCCAGTGCATGAAAGCGAGCCGCGGCAAGGGTAACCCGAAGCTCTTCAACGAGTTGCTGAGAACGTCGCTCTCGTAAGCGGGAACTCGGGAGCCCCGGCAGGGCGGGTGCTTCCTCAAAATTTTGAACAGTCCTGCGCAAGACGAAGGCCACATTAAGTGGCCTTCTTTGCGTGCGGAACTCATTTTGAGGAAGCACCCGCCCTGCCGGGGCTCCCGGGTTCTGCAACGACTCGGCCGTTCGGGTCAGGTGGGCTGATGAAATAGAGTGAATGGGCGCGCCGTTGGCGCGTCCATTTTTGTGCGGGTGACAAAGGGACTGTCCCTTTGTCACATTGCAATAAATGTGATGAAAGTGTGGCGAAATGAGCTTAAAACTTCCGTAAATGTGATAAATGTCACGTTTTACCTAGGGTAAAATGTGGGAAATATCACGTTTACGGAAGTTTCTTTGCGGGAGGTTCGGTCATGCAGCGAGATATCATTGCCAAGCTTAACGCTTGGAAAGCGTCAGAATATCGTAAGCCGCTTATCCTTAAGGGGGCGCGCCAGGTTGGAAAGACGTGGGCGCTTAAGGAGTTCGGCCGAACCTCGTACCTCAATTTTGTGTATCTGACGCTCGAGGAGCCGTCACCTGGGGTACAGAGCGAGTACGCTCAGTTTTTCGAAGGTACGCGCGATCCTCGACGGATCATCTCAAATCTTTCCCTGGCACTTGGACAACCTATCGAGCCCGGCGAAACGCTGCTTATTATTGATGAGATCCAGGATTGTCCTTCTGCAGTCGGCGCCCTTAAATACTTCTGTGACGAGGCCCCCGAGTATCACGTCGCATGCGCAGGGTCTTTGTTGGGCGTTCGCTTGTCCCGTGAGACCAGCGCTTTTCCGGTGGGAAAGGTCGAGTTCATGGAGATGCGCCCCATGAGCTTTTCCGAGTTTCTGAAAGCCGAGGGCGCTGCAAACTACGACGAATACCTTGGCGGCCTGGATCAGATCGAGACAGTGCCCGATTTCTTCCATGTCCGTCTCGTCGAGCATCTTCGTCGTTATTTTGCATGCGGCGGCATGCCAGAGGCTCTTGGCCGGTGGGCGGAGACGGGCGATATCGTTCAGGTCGATAAGGTGTTGTCTGATCTCTTGGATTCCTACGAGCGCGATTTTGCCAAGCATGGTGGCCGTGCGCAGTTCGCCAAGCTTTCACAAATATGGAACTCGATTCCAGCTCAGTTGGCGCGCGAGAACAAAAAGTTCGTTTGGGGTGCGGTGCGCGAGGGGGCTCGTGCTCGAGAATACGAGGATGCTCTGGAATGGCTTGCCGATGCTGGGCTCATCACGGCGGTTCGCCTTAATGCTGCCGGTGGTGTGCCGCTCTCTGCGTACGATGACCTCAAGGCATTTAAGGTCTACTGTCTTGATGTCGGCTTGCTGCGCCGCATGGCAAGGCTGGATGCGTCCGCTTTTGCCATCTCGGATGCGCTATTTTCGGAGTTCAAAGGTTCGTTCGCCGAGAACTATGTGCTTCAGGCATTACTTTCACAGTTAGATGCTGCTCCGCGTTATTGGACAAACGAGAAGCCGAAGCACGAAGTCGATTTTTTGATTCAAGTCGGAAACGAAATCGTTCCCGTCGAGGTCAAATCGGGAGAGGTCGTTCATTCCAAGAGCCTTAAGTACTATGCCGACAAGCATGCGGAGACGACTCCATTGAGGGTCCGCTACTCACTTAAGAACCTAAAGCTCGACGACGGGGTGCTCAACATTCCGTTGTATTTGGCTGATCGATCTGTCCCTCTTATCAAAAAGGCGCTTGATCGTGCACATCTTGACGTTTAGATCCTGGGTGAGCTGACGGGCGGCGGCTAATTAATCGCTCCGTTACGGCCAGGGAGCCTGGGCCTTAGCGATGCTTGCTTCGCCAAGCCGTGGGTGTCATGCCGGTGTATTGTTTGAAGGCTTGGGCGAAGGCGGCCTGCTGAGGGTAGCCTAGACGCTCTGCCACCTGCGCTATCGTGAGCGCGCTATCGGCCAAAAGGTCCTGTGCTCGTTCCATACGGCGTCTGCGAATGTAGGCGCCCAGGGACTCGCCAGTTTGGGCCTTAAAGGTGGCGCATAGTTTGGATCGGCTTGTGTAGAGCCTCTCGGCCACCTCGTTGACACCCACACGCCTGCCTTTGTCGAGCGCGCGCTCAATCATTGCCGTTGCTTCTTCGGCAACGGTTATGCTGACGCGTGTGTCTGCCGCCTGCCGCGCCTGCTTGTGGGCCGCGCGCGAACAGGCGAGCTCCGCGACCATGGTCTCCACGATGCCCTGCATATAGACGTGTCCGCCTACGGTGCGGGCGCGGTCCTCGTTAATCCGGCGCAGCGTGTGGCAGATGGCAGACGTCGCTTCCTCGTGCCATGGCTCGGCAAACGCCTCAAAGATTCCCGCGAACTCGGTGGGATAGCGGTGCTCCAGTTCGTCAAAATATCCAGGCAAAAAGAGCACCGAGCGCGAGTGATAAAGCTCTCCCGCAAACAGCGGGCTTAATTCCTCGCCACAGCTATCTTGGATAAAGCTGCAAACGGCATTGTTTGGCCACGGTCCATGCAATGGTTTGAGGTTCGCGGGCGTTATGCCAGCCTCGGGCATGCATGTAAGTGTGGGCGCGCTGACTTCGCTCACGCAGGCGTATGGCTCGGGTGTGTATTCGGCCAGGTACATATCGTGCGTCGGGGTGATGAAATGCTCCATGACGATGCAGGCAGGGGAGAGAGGCATAATCCATGCGCGGCCGTGCGCCCGGTCGTTTGCCATCTCGCCGGTAAAGACAGCGCCCTTGCCGGTAAGCTCCAGGCCAAACTGCTCAAATTGCGGTGCGTAGAGCTCGGTTATGTCGGTCGCTGCCCGCCGTATTTGCAAAAGCGTCCCTTTCCTTTGCAGAAACGTCCACGCCTGGCTTGATTGTGAGCCATGGCTAACACGTCAATGATAAGTTCATTACGGTTAACTCTCAAGCCGTTAGAAAGGAATCTCATGGCAAAGGGATCAAAAAGGGAAGGCGGCGGTATCGGCGAGCTGCTTGCATATGCCGGCGACCGTAAATTCCTAACGTATTTGGGCATGGCGCTCTCGGCGCTCTCGCAGCTGCTGAGCTTTGGCCCGTACGTGTGCATTTGGCTTGTCGCGCGCGATCTGATCGCCGTGGCGCCCAACTGGAGCGAAGCCACTAACATCGCGATGTACGGTTGGTGGGCCGTGGGTTTTGCCCTGGCAAGCATCGTAGCTTATTTCGTGGGGCTCATGTGCACGCATCTGTCCGCGTTTCGCTGCGCGTCCAATATCCGTAAGGCTACGAGCGAGCACCTGCTTAAGTTGCCGCTCGGCTACTTCGACACGCATGCCACCGGCGAGCTGCGCCGCATTGTAGACGGGTGCGCCGCCTCCACCGAGACTTTGCTCGCACACATGCTGCCCGATATCGCAGGCGCCGTCGCCATGGTCGTGGGCTTGTTCGTGCTGCTTTTCGCCCTCGATTGGCGCTTGGGCGCGGCATGCCTCATCTCGGTGGCCATTTCGTTTGGCGCCATGGCCACCATGATGAGCGGCAAAGGCGCCGAGTTCATGAAGGCCTACATGGGAGCGCTGGTCAAGATGAACAAGACCGGCACCGAATACGTACGCGGCATCCCCGTGGTCAAGGTGTTTCAGCAGACGGTCTACTCCTTTAAGGCCTTCCACGATGCGATCGCCGAATACGCCGACATGGCGCAAAACTATGCGGGCACGTTCTGCCGAGGTCCGCAGGTGCTCAACCTTACCGCGCTCAATGGCCTTGTGACATTCCTGCTGCCCGTGGCGTTGCTGTTGGCACCGGGCGAGACGGACTTCGCGCGTTTTATGGCCAACTTCACGTTTTACGCGATATTTTCGGCCGTGGTACCGACGGCCATGACCAAGCTCATGTTTGTGGGCGAGGCCTCTCAGATGAGTGCCGATTCGCTGGCTCGCATCCGATGCGTTATGGATTCCAAGCAGCTCTCCGTACCCGCCCAACCCAAGCACCCTGCCGGCGGTGACGTGCGATTTGAGGACGTGAGCTTTACGTACGAGGGTGCCGAAGCACCTGCCGTTAGCCATGTGAGTTTCAGCGTTCCCGCTGGTAGCACCCTCGCCCTGGTGGGTCCCTCGGGTGGCGGTAAGTCAACCTGCGCAAGCCTGATCCCGCGTTTTTGGGATGTCTCCTCGGGTCGAGTGCTCGTAGGCGGTGTGGACGTTCGCGATATGGATCCGCACGAGCTTATGGACCAGGTTGCCTTTGTGTTCCAGACCAACCAGCTGTTCCGGCAAACACTTGCCGATAACGTGCGCGCCTCCAAGCCTACGGCCACTGACGACGAAGTGCGTGCGGCCCTCTCCGCAGCTCAGTGCGACGATATTGTGGCCAAGCTCCCACAGGGTATCAATACCATGCTCGGTGCCGGCGGAGCTTATCTTTCGGGCGGCGAGGTCCAGCGCGTGGCACTCGCCCGCGCGATCCTTAAAGACGCGCCTATCGTGGTGCTCGATGAGGCCACGGCGTTTGCCGACCCCGAGAACGAGGCGCTCATCCAGCGCGCCTTTAGCAAGCTGGCGGCGGGTCGCACGGTCATTATGATTGCGCACCGACTCTCGACTGTAGTGGGCGCAGACCAAATCGTGGTGCTCAACCAGGGCAGCGTGCAGGAGTCGGGTACCCATGCCGAGTTACTGTCCCAAGAGGGTCTGTATGCCAAGATGTGGGCCGAATACGAACAGGCCGCGAGCTGGAAAATCACTGCAGCGACCGCGGATGCCGCCGTCACGAAGGGAGGCGAGGCCTAAATGTTCGCCTCATTCCAAAAGAAGTATTTCCTATCCGATAAAGGCGTCGCCGGCGTAAAACGCGGCATTTTCTGGACCACGCTCACCAATCTCATTACCATGGCCGGCATGGGCTTTTTATTCCTGGTTATGGCCGGCTTTGTCGAGCATCTCGCCAGCGGGGCTGACCTGCCGGATGCCCTGCCGATCGTGGGCGGCCTCCTGGTCTTTTTCGTGTTGCTCTTTGCCTCTAACTGGCAGCAGTATTACTACACCTACTGCATCTTTTACGAGGAGTGCGGCAAGCAGCGCATGGAGATCGCCGAGCGCTTGCGCAAACTGCCGCTGTCGTTTTTTGGTCGTCGTGATCTGGCCGATTTAACCGAGACCATCATGGGTGACGTCCAGGCCATGGAGCACGCCTACAGCCACGTGCTGGGAGAGCTTTGGGGTGCCATCATCGCAAGCGCCATTGTGTTCGTGGCGTCGCTGTTCTTTTGCTGGCAGCTGGCGATCGCGGCGTTTTGGAGCGTTCCCGTGGCCTTTGCCGTGCTGTATCTAACACGTGGCCCCATGACTCCGGTGTTCGATCGCGTGCGCGCCGAGAAGGTCAAGGTTACCGAGGCAATTCAAGAGACGCTCGACTGCGTTCGCGAGATCCGCGCCACCAACCAGGAGGCCCATTATCTTGAGGGACTCAACGCCGTGATCGATGCCGAGGAGCGCGAGACCACCAAGAGCGAGCTCGCTAACGGGCTTTTGGTCAACTCCGCCTTTGTCATCCTGCGTCTGGGCATTGCCACCACGCTGGTTACGGGCGCCGCGGTGGTCGCCTCCGGGCAGGTCGACTTTTTGGTGATGTTTGCCTTCTTGCTTATGGTGAGCCGTATCTATGCGCCCTTTGACCAGGCGTTAATGTTAATGTCCGAGCTGTTTGCCGCCGAGTCGTCTGCCAAGCGCATGCGTTCCATCATGGAAGAGCTTGTGGCGCGGGGCAGCGAGAAATTTGAGCCCGCGGGCCACGATGTGGTGTTCGATCACGTGGCATTTGGCTATGGTGCGGGCGAGGACGGCCGCGCCGGCGAGAAAGTTCTTACCGATGTGAGCTTTACCGCCAAGGAAGGCGAAGTTACGGCACTGGTCGGTCCTTCGGGTTCCGGTAAGTCTACGGTGAGCCGCCTGGCCGCGCGCTTTTGGGATGCCACCGCGGGCAAGGTTGCCGTGGGCGGTGTGGATGTTGCGGGCGTCGATCCCGAGGTGCTCCTGCGCGACTACGCCATTGTGTTCCAAGACGTGCTGCTCTTTGACGACACGGTGATGGGGAACATCCGCCTCGGGCGTCGTGACGCCACCGATGAGGAAGTGCTTGCGGCCGCGCGTGCCGCCAACTGCGACGAGTTCGTGAACCGCATGCCGCAGGGCTACGACACCATGATCGGCGAGAACGGCTCCAAGCTGTCCGGCGGCGAGCGCCAGCGCATCTCTATCGCCCGCGCGCTGCTCAAAGACGCGCCCATCGTGCTGTTGGACGAGGCGACGGCGAGCTTGGATGTGGAGAACGAGACCGTGGTACAGCAGGCGCTTTCCCGCCTGCTCGCGGGCAAGACGGTTATCGTTGTTGCCCACCGTATGCGTACGGTGGAAAATGCCGACAAAATCGTTGTGCTCAAGGATGGAGTGGTTGCCGAACAGGGCACCCCGGCACAGCTCAAGGCGGCAGGCGGAGAATTCGCCCGCATGGTTGCGCTGCAAAAGGAGGCGGCTGCCTGGCAGCTGTAGGAATGTGACAAAGGGACAGTCCCATAATGTGACAAAGGGGCAGTCCCTTCGTCATATTGAGCTCACCCCCATAGTTTCCAAAAAGTTAACCATTGTTGAACTTAATAGTTAGATAAACTAAATTGTTTTCCAAAAGTGTGCTCGAGCAAACTTATTTACTCGGGTGCTGAGTCACCGTGCCGCGTCCAATGCGGCAAAAGGGAGAAGCAACATGAAGAAGTCGACGTTTAACACCCTGCTTGTCGGTGGCGGTTTTCTGCTTGGTACGGCCGGCATCAAGCTGCTCACCAGCGCTCCGGTAAAGAACGCCTGCGTGCAGGGCATCGCGTGCGGTATGCGCGTCAAGAACTGCTACCAGGACATGGTCGAGCAGGCCAAGGCTAATGTCGACGACATGGTTGCCGAGGCGGCCTACATCACCCAGAGCGAGGCCGCTGCTGACGAGGCAGCCGAGTAACGCTCCCAGGCACAAACTATGAGATTCTCGATTATTAGCGAGATCCCCGGCAGGACCCGTCTTCAATTGGCGGGTCCTGTGCCAGAGAGCGATCTCGATGCACTTCTTAAGCTTGGCGGCGATATCGACGGCGTGCACAAGGTGCGCGTGTATGGCCGCATTGGCCAGATGGCGCTGGAGTACGACGAGCCGCGCCGCGCGAGCGTGCTCGACGCCTTGGGTGCGCTCGATGCCCAGGCCATTGCCGACGCAAAGACGGGCTACGTGATGCAGCTTGAGCCACGCAAGCACAAGCTCGTCATGGATCTTGCCACACTTATCGGCGCCCACTACGCGCGTCGCTGGTTCTTGCCGACGCCTCTGCGTGCGGTGTTTGTCGTGGCCGGTTACATGGCATTTTTGCGCGCCGCCCTCCGTGAGCTGGCGCAACCGCGCCTGACCGTTCCCGTGCTCGACGCTTCGGCCATCGGCATTTCGTTCGTCAAGCGTGATGTCGACACCGCGGGCCAGACGATGTTCCTGCTCAACGTGGGCGAGCTGCTCGAGGACTACACCCGCGCCATGAGCGAAAACGAGCTCATCAACTCGCTGCTCGACGTACCCGACAAGGCGCAAAAGGTTGTCGGCGACACCGAGGTGAGCGTTGCCGCCACCGAGCTTGAGCCTGGTGACTTGGTGGCCGTGCGCACCGGCATGTCCATCTGCATTGACGGCGTGGTCGAACAGGGGAGCGCCATGGTCAACCAGGCGACCCTGACCGGCGAGCCGCTGGCCGTCGAGCGCAGCGTGGGCGACGACGTGTTTGCCGGCACCGTCGTGGAAGACGGCAGCATCTTGGTGCGTGTGCGCGCCAATACGGCGCAAACCAAACTGCGCTCAATCGTCTCGCTCGTGCAGACGGCCGACTCGCTCAAGTCCGAGGGCCAGTCGCATATGGAGGACCTTGCCAACAAGATCGTCCCGTGGAACTTCCTGCTCGCGGGCCTGGTTGCGCTTACCACCCGCAGCCTCATCAAGACCTCGGCGGCACTGATGGTCGACTACTCGTGCGCACTCAAGCTCACGGGCTCCGTCGCCGTCATGACCGCCATGAGCGATGCCGCCAAGATGGGCGTCATGGTCAAGGGCGCGAAGTACTTTGAGTCGTTTGCCAAGGCCGATACCATTGTGTTTGATAAGACCGGCACGCTCACCGAAGCGCAGCCGCGTCTTGCCTGCGTGCTCACCACCGACGGCTGGAGCGAGGACGAGGTCCTGCGCCTTTCCGCTTGCTTGGAGGAGCATTTCCCGCATCCGGTGGCGCGCGCCGTGGTAAATGCGGCACGTGAGCGCGGACTCGAGCACCGCGAGCGCCATGCCGCCGTCGAGTACATCGTGGCGCACGGCATCGCTTCGTCCATCGAAGGGCGTCGTGCCATCATCGGTTCCGCGCACTTTGTATTTGAGGACGAGGGCGCGCAGCTCGAGTCCGACATTAAGGAGCAGATCGAGTCCCAGATGCAGGGCCTGTCGCCGCTGTATCTGGCGGTCGATGGCACCGTTGTGGGCGTGCTCGGTATCGAAGATCCGCTCAAGCCCGGGGTCCGCGAGGCCATCGCCGACCTGCATGCGTTGGGCGTTAAGCACGTGGTCATGCTCACGGGCGATTCGGAGCGCACGGCCGAGCGCATTGCTCGCGAGGCAGGGGTCGACGAGTTTAAGGCCGAGCTGCTGCCCGAGGACAAGTACGCCTATGTGGAGCGGATTAAGCGCGAGGGGCGCCGCGTTGCCATGGTGGGCGACGGCGTCAACGATTCGCCGGCGCTCGGTTTGGCCGACGTGGGCTTGGCCATGGGTGGCGGAAGCGACATCGCCAAGGAGGTTGCCGATATCATCCTGACCGATACGGATCTGGCCGCAATCGTGCGCCTGCGCCGCATGAGTCAGGGGCTTATCGACCGTCTGACGAGTTCGTATTCCAAGGTGATGCTCACCAACTCGGCGCTGTTGGCATTGGGTATTACCGGCATGATCACTCCACAGGCGTCGTCACTGCTGCACAACGGCTCAACGATCGCCTACAGCCTGGGCAACGCAAAGGCGTATCTACGCTAACGCTTTTGCTTGAGTTTATGGCCTGCACCCGGGCGGCACTGCCGTCGTCCTGGTGCAGGCTTTTTTTGTGTTTGACCGTGTGCTATCAGCCATTTATAGTGGTGCTAGCAGTGATAGCATGCGGGAGGAGCGTGATCAATATGAGCGTTGCTGGCAGTATGGCGCAGGTAAATGTTCGCGTGGATCGCTCGGTTAAAGAGCGTGCCGAGGAGGCGCTGCGACTATCGGGTGGAACGCTGCCCGACCTTATTAAAAAAGTCGTGGCCAAGGTTGCGCAGGGCGGCGGTTCGTGTGAGGAAATCCTTGAGGCCGTTAACGACCGGCAGCGGGGTGCCGCACTGGATTCTCCGTTTGCCGCATCTTGGGCGGTGGCGGATCAGCTTTACGCGGACCTGGGCACCGCTACGTCGCCCGTATCCGACGATCGCGATTGGGACGTAATCTATACCGACGCCATGGATGAGCATTATCGCCAAAAGGGGATGATCCAGTGAGTGGGGCGTCTCTCAAGATCATGGTAGACGCCAACGTATGGGTCGATTCGTTTTGCGTCGACCATGCCGAGTCGCTTGCCGCGCGTGC